>NZ_JBHUWH010000145.1:0-16464 GCF_042670125.1 Kitasatospora sp. NPDC057198
GTGCGGGCCCGCACGGCGTGGCGGCGGGGTCCGGCCTACCGCGCGGACGTGCCCGCCGGGTGCCGGGCCCGGATGCGCTGGGCGAGGAAGAGGGCAGCCCGGTCCAGCGCCTCGTCCGCCTCGTCCAGGACGCCCGCGAACGCCTGGAACACGTGCGGCACGTCGGCGGTGACGTCCAGGATGACGTCGACTCCGACCGCCCTCGCGCGTTCGGCGAGGCGGGTGGAGTCGTCCAGCAGGATCTCGTTGGTGCCGACCTGGATCAGCAGCGGGGGGAAGCCGGTCAGGTCGGCGAGGACGGCCGGGCTGAGCAGGGGCTGCCGGGGGTCGGCCCCGGCGAGGTACATCGCCCCGGTGTGTTCGACGGCCGCGCGGGTGAAGACCGGGTCGATCCCCTCCTTGGTGTCCATGCTCCGGCCCGTGCGGGTGGCGTCGAGGCCGGGGGAGAACGCCACGACGGCGGCGGGCAGCGGGAGGCCCGCGTCACGGGCGGCCAGGCAGGTGGTGACGGCGAGGCCGCCGCCGGCGGAGTCGCCGGCGAACGCGACGGCCGAGGGGTCCGTGCCGCGGTCGAGGAGTTCGCGGTAGGCGCTCAGGGTGTCCTCGATCGCGGCCGGGTAGGGGTGTTCGGGGGCGAGCCGGTAGTCCGGCGAGTACGCGCCGAAGCCGGTCCTCGCCACCAGGTGTCCCGTCAGCGACAGGGCGGTCTCGGGGGAGCCGAACACGAAGCCGCCGCCGTGGAAGTACAGGATCGTCCCGGCGCGGGGGCCGCCGTCCGGCTCGACCCGCAGCGCGGGTCGTCCGCCGAGCGCGGTCCGCGTGGCGCGGACGGTGTCGGGTACGGCCATCCGGGCCATCAACTCTTCGAATCCGGCGCGCAGTTCGTCGACCGTCCGGAGGCCCTCGGGCCGCGGTCGCCGCATCATCGCGTCGATCCGGGCGCGCTGTTCTCTGCTCATGGGGGTGCCCTCCTGCCGCAAATGGATTCCGCTACACTATATGCCGTGGAATATAAATCAAGCGGCAGAGCGGCCGACCTCCCGAGCTTCTTCGCCGATCTGGTCCGGTGCGAGACGCGCCTGTACAACGCCCTCAACGACCGCCTCCGCGAGCGGCACGGGATCGTGACCTCGCAGTTCGAGTTCCTGCGCCACCTGCGCGACCACCCCGGCTCCCGGGTGGCGGACCTCGCCGCCGAGTTCGCCATCGGCGTCGGGGCGACCAGCAAGGGGATCGACCGCCTGGAGAAACAGGGGTGGGCCGTCCGGCAGCCCAACCCCGCCGACCGCCGGTCCTCCGTGCTGGCCCTGACCGACGACGGCTCGCGGCTCGTCGACGCGGCGGAGGAGACGTTCGCCCGGGAGCTCGCCGCCCTGCTCGGAGCGGCGTCCGACGACCCGGCGGCCCCGGCCGCCGCCGGCTTCCTCGCGAGGCTGCGCTCCGCGCTCGAACGCGACCGGATCGGCGCCCCCACGGGCTGAGGCCCGCCAGGACGGACGGCGGCCCCCCAGGACGGGCGGCGGCGCGCGGCGCTCAGCGATCGCCCGCCAGGACGGCCAGTTCGCGCAGCCGGGTGAAGTAGTCGGCGGCCTCCGGATCGTCGGCGAGTTCGGGCAGGATCCGGTGGACGGACGCTATGCCGGTGCGCAGGGCCTCCCGGCGGCGCTGGTCGAGCGGCCCGGTCAGGGCGGCGGACACGCAGCCGGCGAGGTGGCTGTCGAGCAGCACCAGGTCTTCACCGGCGGGGGCGCGCCGGTAGCAGCTCTGCGGGAAGGGCAGGTCGAGGAAATCCTGCCAGAGGGTGGCCAACTGGTCGTCGTGCGTCTCGCTCATGCGGACGATGATGCCCGAGCGCACGGCCGCCCCGTCACCCGCCCCACCTCGCCCATCCCGCTCCGCCCACCCGTCCGACGCCCAAGCGCCCAAGCACTCAGGCGCCCTGGCACTCAGGCACTCAGGCACTCAGCGGGTACCGGGCGCCGAGTTCGCCGAATATCGCGCCGTTGAGGACGAAGGCCCGCTTGCACTCCTCGGCGACCCGGCGGCGCTCGACCTCGTCCATCAGCTCGCCAGCGGCGTCCAGCCTGGCGCGGTAGTCGCGCTTGAACGCGGCGGGGTTGTCGATCTCCTCGAAGACGTAGAACCGGACGCCGTCGCCCTTGCGCTCGAAGCCCCAGGTGCGCTCGGCGACGCCGCGGATGATCTGACCGCCCGACAGGTCGCCGAGGTAGCGGGTGTAGTGGTGGGCGAGGTAGCCGGCCGGCCAGGTCTCGGCGAGTTCCCCGATCCGGGCGGCGATCGCCTCGGTGGCGGGCAGCGGGGCGAGGGTGTCGCGCCAGTCGGGGCCGGCCAGGTGGTCGAGGTCGCGTTCGATCGCGGCGGTGCGCAGCAGGGCGCGGTCGACCAGCGGGCCGGTGACGGGGTGCGCGGCGAGGGTGTCCAGGTGGGCTTCCAGGGCGCGGTAGACGTACCAGAGTTGGCCGGTGAGGTCGGTGTACGCCTGGACGCCGAGCCTCCCGCCGAGCAGGTCGCCCATGAAGGAGGACTGTTCGGCCGCCCGGTGCTCCTCGGCGCTGGCCGTGCGGAGCAGGGCGGAGAAGGTGGCAGGCTGCTGGTCGGGGCTGGACATCGGGGAGTGCCTCCAAAGATCGAATCCCCTCGATTATTTAGGTTAGGCTCACCTAAGTCAAGCTGTTGCCGACACCCCGTCGGGAAGACCCCACGAGGCGTTAAATCCCCGGCCCCACCGGCTCCGACGTGCTTGGATGCCTGCCATGAACCGATCATTCGACGACCTGGTCACGGAGGCCGCCGCCGCTCCCGTCGACGGCTGGGACTTCTCCTGGCTGGCCGGCCGGGCCACCGAGCAGCGCCCCTCCTGGGGGTACCAGCGGCTGCTGGGCGAGCGGCTCGCGGCGGCCGGCGCGGCGCTGGACGTGCAGACCGGCGGCGGCGAGGTGCTGGCGGGCGCGGGGGCGGCGAACTTCCCGCGCACGCTGGTGGCGACCGAGGGCTGGGCGCCGAACGCCGCGCGGGCGACGCGGCTGCTGCACCCGCTGGGCGCCGTCCTGGTGGCCTCCCCGGAGGACGCCCCGCTGCCGTTCGCGGACGGCGCGTTCGACCTGGTGACCAGCCGCCACCCGGCGCGGGTGGACTTCCCGGAGATCGCCCGGGTGCTGGCCCCCGGCGGCACGTACTTCGCCCAGCACGTGGGCGGGCGCACCAACGTCGAGCTGAGCGCGTTCTTCCTCGGGCCGTTCCCGGTGCCCACCGACCGCGAGCACGAGGTGGAGGCCGCGCGGGCCCGGGCGGCGGGGCTGGAGGTGGTGGAGTGCCGCAACGAGCGGCTGCGGCTGGAGTTCTCCGACGTCGGCGCGGTGGTCTGGTTCCTGCGCAGGGTGATCTGGACGGTGCCGGACTTCTCGGTCGATCGCTACCGCGAGCGGCTGCGCGAACTGCACGAACTGATCGGCCGCGAGGGCGGGTTCACCTCCAGCATGTCCCGCACCCTGTTCGAGGCCCGCAAGCCCGCCGCCTCCTGAGCACCCGGCCGCCGCCCACCGTCCGCCCACCCGCCGCCCACCCGCCGTCCACCCGGCGCAACCCCTCACCCGCTCCGGTGACCCGGCGGGACGAAACCACCCGAACCGGCTATGCATCCCAGCCGACGACGGGGCAACGGCACGACGGGAGGCGGTCGCGGTGGCACCGGGGACGGCGGACGGGCGCACCGAGGTGGACCGCAAGGGCGGGCCGGGGCACACGGTGCTGCTGGCGCTGCTCGCGGCGGTGCCGCTGGTGAAGGTCGCCTGGACGGTCGGCGGCGGCTCGCACACCCGCGAGGTGGTCACCACCATGGGCGTGCCGAACCTCGGCGAGGTGCTGGTCGGCATGGTGACGACCCGTCCGCTGCTGGGTTCGCTGGTGGCGGTGGTCACCTCCCGGGTGGTGTTCGCGCTGTTCGCGGCGCGCGGCGCCGTCCCGCGCGGGCGCTCGGCGGGCGCGGTGGCCCGGACGGTGGCGCTGACGCTGGTGAACCCGCTGGCGATGGGCGTGCTGTGCTGGGTGTTCTACGGGCCGTGGTGGGGGCTGGCGGTGGCGCTGGTCTCGCTGGCGCTGCGCAACGGGCTGGTCCAGGAGTACCGGGCGGGCCGCCGCCGCCATCCGCACGGGCGCCCGGACACCGTCGCGCTCGCGCCATGGCGGCTGCGGCTGGTGGCGGCCGAGCAGTGGGCGGCGCTGCTGCTGACCGTCGTGCTGCTGCCGCTGACGGCGTTCGCCGCCGCGCTGGACGGGCTGGCCTGGGACACCGTGCTGCGCTGCGACGTCGCGGCGGGGGCGCACACCGGGCAGTCCCGGCTGATCGAACTGCGCCGCGAGGGCAACGGCGTGGTCGGCTGGGACCTGCACGCGCAGGAGGTCGTCAACGGGCTGGCCTGCGTCAAGGAGGAGTCGCTGCGGGTCCGCCCGGCCTGGTGGAACTCCTGAGCCCCCGGCCGCCGTTCGGGCCCGCCGCCCGTCGCCCGTCGCCCGTCAGGTCGTCAGGTCGTCAGGCCGCCGGGCCGGGCAGGGCGCGGCGCACGGGGTGGCCGGATGCGGCGGTGGTCAGCCAGCTGCCGTCGCCGAGCGGGCGCAGGTCGTAGCAGTCCTCGGTGCCGGAGTCGAACTCGCCGAGGATCCGGCCGGTGCGCGCGTCGACCCGGTAGCTGCGGAACCACTCCTGCTCGGTCTCCTCGACCTCGCCGTACAGCACCACCGCGAGGGTGTCCGGGTCGAGGTAGCCGCCGCTCCACTCGACCACGGCCTCGCACTCCTCGCCGTCGTAGCCGAAGTCGTCGACGGTGAGGGTGAACACGCCCTCGCCGCCGGGGTAGGCGTGCACCGTGAGGTCCGCCTGGCCGTGGTCGACGGTCAGGAAGTGCCGGCCGTCCGGGGAGAGGTCGATCAGGCAGCGGTCGCTCCAGGGGTAGGCGACCAGCTCCGGCGTGCCGTCGGTGCACGAGCCGCGGAGGACGACGGTGCCGTCCTGGCCCTCGCCGACGTCCAGCAGCACCTCGCCGCTGTCGGGGTGGGCGAAGTGCGTGCCGCCGTGGCCGACGGTGTCCAGCGGGAGCCGCCCCAGCGGTTCGCCGGTCGCGGCGTCCAGCGCCGTCCAGGTGTCGTGGCGGCTGCGCCCGGCCATCGCGTCGGGCTGGTAGAGCCACAGCAGGCGGCCGTCCGGGGAGAGCCCGCAGCCGGGGTGGTGGCCGTGCGGGCGGCTCCACTTGCCCGGGATGTCCGAGCGCCACAGCTCGGTGCCGTCCGCGGCGAGGCAGACCGCGCCGTCCAGCGTGGTGTAGTAGGCCCGCGTCAGGTCCCGCGCGACCGCGTGGTCGACGATCTCGTCGCCCTCCCGCGGCCGGAACACCGCGACGGGCTCCAGCTCCCCGAACGCCGGGGCGGTGGTGTCGTACGCGCAGATCGCGCCGCCGACGCGGCGGGCGGTGATCGGACGGCGGGCCGGGTCGTTGCTCATGGGGCCGAACCCTAGCGCGCCCCGCCGACAGCGCCGCTACGGCTTCTCGGCGGTGGTCACCAGCACGGTGACCGAGGCCAGGAACGGGCCGTGCGCCAGGTGGTCGAGCCAGCGCCGGGCCTGTTCGCGGCTCAGGTAGCCGGCCTCGACGGCGCGTTCGGTGTTGCGGTGCAGGCCGAGCACCCGGTCCGCCTCCCGGACGTCCCGGTACAGCGGGGTGACGGGGACGACGGCGCGCACGGCGAGGCCGGCCGCGGCGGCCAGCCGGGGCAGTTGGCGGCCGATCAGCGGGTTGCGGACGATCCGGTCGGTGAGGTGGCGGGTGAAGGCGCGGGCGAGCACGGGGTCGGGGTGGTCGACGGCGAGGGTGTCCCAGTCGGGTTCGGCGGCGACCAGCCGGCCGCCGGGGCGCAGCACCCGGTGGGCCTCGGCGAGGGCGGCGGCCGGGTCGGCGAGGTGCTGGAGCAGCCGGTCGGTGCGGATCCGGTCGGCGCTGCCCGGGGCCAGCGGGAGGCGGTGGACGTCGGCGCGCAGCACGGCGGTGCCGGGGAGGCCGGCGGCGCTCCCGGCGGCCCGGCGGACCATGTCCGGGTCGTGGTCGACGCCCAGGAGGCGGCCGCGGGAGGTGGCGGCGCGGGCGAGGGCGGGCAGCGCGGCGCCGGTGCCGCAGCCCCAGTCGAGCAGGTGGTGTCCCGGCCGGGCGTCCAGGGCGTCGAGCAGGACCTGCTGGTAGGCGCGGGCCTGGTCGGTGCCGTTGAGGCGCTCCTGGTAGGCGATCCGGTCGGGGACGACCGTCTCGAAGAGCTGTCCGGCGACGTCGGCGAGGGCGTCGAGCTCCCGTCCGAGCACCCGGCGGCCCTCGGCGGTCAGCCGGACCGGCCGGCGGCGGCCCTCGCCGGGCAGGTACTCGATCAACTGCTTGTCGCGCAGCCGGGCGAGGGCGCCGGAGAGGCTGCCGCGGCCGAGCCGGGTACCGGTCATCCGCTCGACGGCGGTGTTGACGGCGTATCCGTGCAGCGGGCCGTCCGCGAGGGCGGACAGCACCAGCATCTGGGCGTCGTTGGTGCGCACCTGTTCCTGTTCCTCCGTCCGGCCGCGCTTCTCGATGACACGCGCCGCGTGCTATTCATTGTGCACCATGCGGGCCCGCCCACCGAAAGGCCGTCACCTTGCCTGCCCCGAACACCCTGCCTGCCCTGAAAGCCCTGCCTGCCCTGAAAGCCCTGCTCGCCCCGAAGACCCGTCCCGCCCTGAACGCCTCGAACCCCCTGACCGCCCTGACCGCCCTGCGCACCGACCGGCTGCGCCGCCGCCTGGCCGGGGCCGAACTGCCCCGGCACATCGGCCTGATCATGGACGGCAACCGTCGCTGGGCCCGCGAGCGGGGCTTCGCCGACACCCGGCTCGGCCACCACTACGGCGCCCGGCACGCGGGCGCGGTGCTCGGCTGGTGCGAGGCGCTGGGCGTGCGCCACGTGACGGTGTTCCTCTGCTCGGCGGAGAACCTGCGGCGGCGCGGCGACGAGGAGGTCGCCTTCCTGATGCGGGTGATCGAGGACGTCCTGGCCCGCGACCTGGCCGGCCCCCGACCGCGCTGGCGGGTCCACCTGGCCGGCGACCAGAGCACCCTCCCGGAGTCGACCGCCCGCGCCCTGGCGCACGCGGTGGCCGCCACCGCCGACTGCCCCACCGGCGCCCACCTGACCCTCGCCGTCGGCTACGGCGGCCGCCAGGAGCTCGTCTCCGCCGTGCGCGGCCTGCTGCACGCCCACGCCGACAGCGGCCGCCCCGTCCGGGCCCTGGCCGAGGAGCTGAGCTGCGAGCACATCGCCCGCCACCTGCAGACCGCGGGCAGCCCCGACCCGGACCTGGTCATCCGCACCAGCGGCGAGCAGCGGATGTCCAACTTCCTGCTGTGGCAGAGCGCCTACGCGGAGCTGTACTTCTGCGACGCGTACTGGCCGGCCTTCCGCGAGCTCGACTTCCTGCGCGCGGTCGAGGCGTACACCGCCCGCCGGCGCCGGTACGGCGGCTGAGGCCGGGCCGGTGGCGCCGGCCGGGGCTCACGGGTGGTCGGACCGGACGGGGGTGGCCGTGGGGCGGCCGGTGGCCACCCGCAGGAGGGCTTCGAGGATGCCGGTGCTCTCCGCGGCGGAGAGGGCGACGGGCGGCGGGAGGCCGGGCCGGCTGCAGGCGATCTCCAGCAGGACGCGGGCCGCGTCGGCCAGTGCGGCCGCGGCGCGTTCCGCGCGTTCGGCGGGGTCGGTGTCGGCGATCAGGCCGAGGGCGGCGGCGGTGCGGCGGCGCTCGCGGCGGGCCTCGTAGGCGCGCTGCCGACAGGTCTGGCCGCAGTACTTGGGGCGGGCGCCGCGTCTGCCGGCGGCGGGGGCGGGCTTTCCGCACCAGACGCAGGGGTGCGCGTCCGTCCGGGCGTCGGGGGCGGGGGCGACGTCGTCCATGCCCTGATCCAACGCCCGCCGCCCCGCGGACGGGACGGGAGCCGGGCCGGTTCACCTGAACGGGGACGGCCGGCGGGGAACCGGCCGCGGTGCTCGGACCTCCGGGAGGGCGGCGACCAGCGGGTGGTCCCGGTCGACCGTAGGTCCTCAAGCAATGTTTGAGGTCAACGGGGGAGGCGGCGGATGGCGGCCCACCGGCCGGACGGAACGGAGCCCGCGGCGGACGACCGGTTGCCGATCGGCGAGGTCAGCGCGCGGACGGGCGCGGCGGTGTCCGCACTGCGGTTCTACGAGGAGCTCGGCCTGATCGCCTCCGAGCGCGACGGCCGCAACCGGCGCAGCTACCCGCGGCACATGCTGCGCCGGATCGCGCTGATCTCGGTGGCGAAGCGGATCGGCATCCCGCTGGAGGACCTGCGCGAGGCGTTCGCCGACGTGCCGCTCGACCGGCCGCCCAGCCACCAGGAGTGGCAGCGCGCCTCCCGCAACTGGAAGCTCCGGCTGGAGGAGCGCCGCCGGACCATCGAGCGGCTGGAGGCCGAACTGACCGGCTGCATCGGCTGCGGCTGCCTGTCGATGAAGGCGTGCGCCCTGCTGAACCCGCACGACGCCCTGGCCGGGGACGGCACCGGCCCGCGCCGCCTGTGACGCCCGCGTCGCCTGGACGGGCGTGACGGGCGTGACGGGTGTGACGGCCGTTCAGGGGCGCAGGGCCAGTACGGCGTTGTGGCCGCCGAAGCCGAGGGAGTGGCTGAGCGCCAGCCGCGGCGCCTGTCGGCGGGGTGCGCCGGTGACCAGGTCGAGACCGGCGGTGTCGGGGCCGGGGGCGTCGTGGTTGGCGGTGGGCGGGACGGTGCCGGTGCGCAGGGTGCGGACGGTGAGGGCGGCCTCGATCGCGCCGGCCGCGCCCATGGTGTGGCCGAGGGCGCCCTTGGCGGAGGTGACGCTGGGCGGGGTGCGGGCGAACAGGTCGCGGATCGCGGCGGCTTCGACCCGGTCGCCCTGCGGGGTGCCGGTGCCGTGCGCGTTGACGTGCCCGACCTCGTCGGGGCCGGCGTCCGCGGCGCGCAGCGCGAGGGCGACGGCAGCGCGCAGGCCGCGCCCGGCGGGGTCGGGGGCGGTGGGGTGGTGGGCGTCGGAGGTGGCGGCCCAGCCAGCCAGGTGGGCGAGGGCGGGGACGCGGCGGGCGGCGGCGTCGGCGGCGCGTTCCAGGACCAGGACGCCCGCGCCCTCGCCGAGGACGAGGCCGTCCCGGTCCCGGTCGAAGGGGCGGGAGGCGGTGGCGGGCCGGTCGGTGCGCCGGGAGAGCGCGCCGGTGCGGGCGAAGGCGGCGGCGCACAGCGGGGTGGCCATGGCGTCGGTGCCGCCGGCGACGGCGAGGTCGCAGGCGCCGGTGGCGAGCAGCAGCGCGGCGTGCGCGATCGCGTCGGCGCCGGAGGCGCAGGCGGTGGAGGTGTGCAGGGCGGGGCCAGTGGTGCGCAGGGCGAGGGCGAGGTGTCCGGCGGCGGACAGGTTGGGCAGGTAGCCGGTGAGGGTGAGCGGGGAGAGCGCGTCGGGGCCGTGTTCCAGCAGGCGGCGGTGGGCGTTCTCCAGGACGGCGATGCCGCCGGCGGCGGAGCCGACGACCACGGCGACGCGGGCCGGTTCCCAGTCGGGGGCGCGACCGCCGAACGCCTCGAGGCCGGCTTCCCGCAGGGCTTCCCGGGCGGCGGTCAGCAGGTAGCGGGTGGAGCGGTCCAGCCGCCAGCCCTGCCGGACGGGGGCCTCCTCGGGGTGCGGGGGGCGGCAGCTGATCGCCACCGGGCAGCCGTCCAGGGCGGGGTCGCGCCGGGCGGTGCCGCGCCCCTCGCACAGGGTGCGCCAGGTCGCGTCCAGGTCGTCGCCCCCGGCGGTGACCGCCCCGGTGCCGGTGACCACGATCCGGTCAGTCATCCCCGGGTCGCCGCCCGTCCAGCAGCGTGCGTACCTCGTCGGCGAGTTGACCGACCGTCACCTCGGCTCCGGCGGCTTCGGCGTCCAGCGGGACGCCCCACTCCTCCTGGAGGGTGACGTACAGCTCGACGACGGACAGCGAGTCGAGGTCGAGCTCCTGGAAGCTCGCCCGGGCGGTGATCAGGTCGGCGGGGACGTCGAACTTCTCGGTGAGGACGGCGGCGATGCGTTCGGTGACCTGGTCCACGGGAGGTCTCCTCCTGGTGCGGGGGGGGTGTCAGGGCATTGGGTGTCAGGGCATTGGGTGTCAGGGCAGGGTGCGGCGGACGGGGGTGGCGGCGGGCCAGGTGAGGGCGACGGAGGCCCAGGTCAGGCCGCCGCCGAAGGCGGTGAGCAGGGTGGGGGTGCCGGGGGCGAGGGCGCGCTGCGGGCCGTCGTCGGCGAGCACCAGCGGGATGGAGGCGGCGGCGGTGTTGCCGAGGTCGCGCAGGTTGCCGAAGCGGACGGCGGGCGGCAGGCCGAGCCGGTCGGCGACCGAGTCGAGGATCCGCTGGTTGGCCTGGTGGGCGACGAACGCGCCGAGGTCGGCGGCCCGCCACCCGGCGGCGGCCAGCGCCCGCCCGGCGGAGTCGGTGAGGTGCCGGACGGCCTGCCCGTAGACGGAGCGGCCCCGCATCCGGAACCAGTGCGCGTCCGGGTCGAGCCGCTGCCGGTCGGGGTGCCGGGAGCCGCCCGCGCCGATGGTGATCAGGGCGGCCCCGCCGCCGTCGCTGCCCAGGTCGGCGGCGTGCAGGGCGCCGGGCGCGCCGTCCTCGGCGGCGGCCAGCAGGACGGCTCCGGCGCCATCGCCGAACAGGGCGGCGGTGTCGCGGTCGGCGGGGTCGACGATGGTGGAATAGGTGTCGGCGCCGATCACCAGCGGCCGGCGGCAGGTGCCGGCCCGGACCAGCGCGTCGGCGGTGGCCAGCGCGTACAGGAAGCCGGAGCAGACCGCGGACAGGTCGAGGGCGGGGACGCGCGGCAGGCCGAGCCGGTGGGCGACGGCGGGCGCGGTGGCGGGGCAGGGGTGGTCGGGGGTGGTGGTGGCGAGCAGCACGAAGTCCGGTGCGGCGTCGGCGGATTCGATGGCGGCGGCGGCCGCGTACACGGCCAGGTCGCCGGTGGCGGTGCCGGGGGCGGCGCGCCGGCGGCGGTGGATGCCGGTGCGCCGGCGGATCCACTCGTCGCTGCTGTCCAGGCGTCCTTCGGCGATCACCTCCTCGTTGTCGACGCTGCGGGCGGGCAGGCAGGAGCCGATCCCGACGACGGCCGCGCGGGGCACCGGACGCCTCCTCAGGCCGCGAACGGGGAGGGCGGCTTGGGGATGGCCGCCAGTCCGCCGTCGGGGGTGCTCAGTCCGCCGTCCAGCACCAGGGCCTGCGCGGTGACCAGGGCGGAGGCGGGCGAGGCGAGGAACAGCACCGCGCCGGCGATATCCTCGGGGGCGCCCCAGCGGCCCTGCGGGACGTGCGCCATCAGCCACCGCGAGAACGGCTCGGCGCCGGAGGCGAAGCTGGTCATGTCGGTGGTGGTCCAGCCGGGGCAGACCGCGTTCACCCGGATGCCCTCGCGGGCCCAGCCGACGCCCAGGCTGCGGGCGAGCGAGATCTGCGCGGCCTTGGTCGCGGCGTACGCGTCCAGCAGCGGGGTGCCCATCACCCCGGACGCGGAGGACATCAGGATCAGCGAGGCCCGGTCGGAGGCCGCCAGGTAGGGGTGCGCGGCCCGGCAGATCTCGGCGGTGGCGTTCAGGTTGACCGAGATCACGTACTCCCAGTCCTGCTGGGTGGAGTGCTGGAACGGCACCAGGACGGGGCTGCCGTCCGCCGCGGTGGGCAGCACCCCGGCGTTGTGCAGCAGCACGTCGATCCCGCCGAGTGCCGCGGCCGCCCGCTCCACCAGCCCGCCCGGCGCGCCCGGTTCGGCCAGGTCCGCGGGCAGGGCGAGCGCCCGTACCCCGTGCTCCTCGGCCTCCTCGACCACCTCCCGCAGCGCGGCCCCGGTGCGGGCGCTCAGCACCAGGTCGCTCCCGGCCTCGGCCAGCGCCAGTGCGCAGGCCCGGCCGATGCCCCGCGAGGCCCCGGTGACCAGGGTGCGGGCACCGTCCAGCCGGAACGCCCCCGGCAGCGTGCGGTTGCTCATGGCAGTGCTTCCTTCCGTTCGTGGTGGATTCCGGCCGGGTGCCCGGACCAGCGCAGCAGTGCGCTGCCCCAGGTCATCCCGGCCCCGAAGACGGTCAGCAGGATCAGGTCGCCGGGCTGCAGCAGCCCCTCGGCGTGCGCGGTGGCCAGCGCGTACGGGGCACTGGCCGCGCCGATGTTGCCCACCAGGTCGCCGACCACGGTCATCCGGTCGGCCAGGCCCGCCTCGGCGGCGAGCCGGCGCAGCAGGACGGGGTTGGGCTGGTGGGTGATCACGTGGTCGATGTCGCCGACGGCCAGGCCGTGCCGTTCCAGCGTCTCGCGCAGCATCCGCGGGAAGGCGTCCCGGATGAACCGGCTGACCGTCCGCCCGTCCATCCGGATCCGGTGCGCGCCCTCCGCGAGGGTCTCCCGGCTGGCCGGACGCCGGCTGCCGCCGGCCGGGATCAGCACCCGGTCCGCGAGCGTGCCGTCCGAGCCGAGCCGGAACCCGCCCAGCCCGCCCGGCGGTTCCACCGGGCCCAGCACGGTGGCCGCGGCGCCGTCCGCGAACAGCACGGCGGTGGCCCGGTCCGCCGGGTCCAGGAACTTCGAGTACGCCTCCACCCCGACCACCACCGCGAGCATCGGCCCGTCCGCCTCGCGCAGCCAGTCGTGCGCGACCTTCGCCCCGAACAGCCAGCCCGAGCAGGCCGCCGACACGTCCAGCGCGACGGCGCCCACCGCCCCCACCAGCGCCTGCACCCGGCACGCCGTCGCCGGGCCCAGCTCGTCCGGCGTCGACGTCGCGCACACCAGCAACCCCAGCTGAGCGGCCGTCACCCCGGCCGAGGCCAGCGCCCGGCGCACCGCCTCCGCCGCGAGGTCGGAGGCCGCCTGCTCCCCCGCCGCGACGTGCCTGCGGCGCACGCCCGTGCGCTCCGCGATCCACTCCGGGGTCACCCCGACCGCCGCCGCCACCTCCCCGTTCCCCCGCACCCGCGACGGCACGTACCGCCCGGTGCCCCACACGCCCACTGCGTTCACCACCGCAAGCTCCTTACCTGTGCAGACGAATTCGGGAGAAATCAGGGGCTCGGGTACGAACGGCGGGAGGCGAAACCAGGGGCCCGGGGAACGGCGGGTCCGTGCTGCTGGTGGCCGGAGCCCATCGGAGGTCCGTGCTGCTGCGTGCAGTAACAGAACCGAAAGCAGATGCGCGCCACGGCAGTGAACCGTCAGCAGACCCGGGCTCGCCGTTCCCCGAGCCCCTGGTGGTGCTCTCGTGAGCCCTGCTGGCTGCTCCGGCGCTAGACGATCTCGTCGGGGAAGGCGAAGTCCCGCTCGACCCGCTCCAGGTGCGGCAGCAGCCGGTCGTAGCCGCGTTCGAGGGCGTTCTCCAGGCCGGCGAGTTCGCCGGGGGTGAGGGTACGGTGGCGCAGCAGCGGGCCGGCCAGCCGGTCGGCGGCGCGCAGGGCGGCGAGGTGGGCGAGGGCGCTGGTGGCTCCGTCCGGGGGGAGGGCGGCGAGGGCGCGCGGGAGGTCCTCGGCGGCGAGCCGGGCCGCGTAGGTGGCGCCGAGTTCCGCGGCGCGGTCGAGCAGCGGGTTCCACACCTCGAAGGGGCTGGCGCCCGTGCGCGTCCCCTCCGCGGTGGCGCGGCGCAGCCAGTTGGTCTGGGTGTGCTGGTGGCGGGCCAGGACGGCGGGCCACCAGCCGGGGTCGGCGAGGTCGGTCGGGATGGGTGGGAGCGTTCCGGTCGGCGGGTCGTCCAGCAGGGCGCGGCCGAGGTCGTAGCGGATGAGTCTGCTGTCGCCGCCGGCCGGGTCGAAGGAGCGGGCGAAGCCGTGGTAGCCGGCCAGCCGGTTGCCGTCGGCGAGTCCGGCGTGGCCGCAGCGGCGCTGGCAGTCGGCGATGATCCGTTCGGCTTCGTCGGCGCAGTGCGCCTTGTACGCGGACAGCGGGCGGCTGACGGCGGCCCACGGGGCGAAGCCGCTCCCGGCCTCGGCGGTGTCGGACTCCCGTGCGGCGGCGAGCAGTTCGCGGGCCCGGGCGGCGGCGCAGCTGAGCGCGAAGGCGTCGGCGAGGGCGCCGAGCAGGGCGCGCTGCTGGCTGCGGTGGGCGAGCAGCGGGGTGCCGGGGGCGAGGGCGGCGCGGGTCTCGCGGTGGCGGGAGTGCCGGACGGCGAGGACGGCGGACTGGCGGGCGAGGGCGGCCAGCGCGGTGGGCAGGACGCCCCACAGGTCCTGGCCGACGGCGAGGGTGCGGCGCAGCCGGTCGGCGGGGGTGCGCGGGTCGTGCAGGCGGCCGTGCGCGTCGAGGTCGGCGTCGTCGCGCAGCCAGTGCGCCTCGGGGACGCGCAGACCGTCGAAGCGGACGCGGTGGTAGCTGAGCGGGAGGGCGCCGACCGGGACGGGCGGGGAGAGGGTGACGCCGGGCCGGGGGCCGTCGTGGTCGGCGAGGCGGGCCAGGAAGGCGAACACTCCGCCGTGCTGTCCGGCGGCGTCGACGGCGCGGGCGACCACCACGGCGCCGCGCGCCCCGGGGTGCTGGGGGACGCCGCCGAACTTGGCGTCCTCCGGTTCGGGGGTCCGCAGCACGAACTCCCTCCGGTCGGGCCGGAATTCGGCGGTCGTTCCGGCGCCGAGGTGGCTGCTGGCCCGGCCGGCCTCGGTGACCAGGTAGCCGATCCGCAGTTCCCCGGCGTCGACGGCGTCGAGTTCCGGCCGGACGTCCTCGGCCCGGCCGGCCAGCCGCAGCAGCGAGCCCTGGCCCAGGACGGTCTGGGTGACGAGGGACATGCCGAGCCGGGGGTCGGCGACGGCGGCCCAGGCCAGCGCGGCGGCCAGTGCGTCGGCGTCGGCGTGCAGGTCGGCGGCGGCGGGCAGAGCACGCAGCAGGGCGCGCAGACGGCGGTGGAGGTAGGGCTCGCGTTCCCCGGGGGCTTCGGCGACGCGGTACGGGTGCCGGGCCAGCGCGCGGTGCAGCCGGGGCAGGTAGCCGGGGTGCTGGCGGCCGTGCAGCAACTCCCCCAGCGCCCCGGACGGTTGCGCCGCCGTCCCGCTCGACTCCCCCACCGCCCCATCCCTCCCGCTCGACTCCCCCACCGTCCCGTTCGTCTTCGTCACCGTCCGAACCCCCTTGCTCTCCTCCGGAGTTGGCGCCTCGCCGTTCGTGACCCCGGCGACCCGGGCGCCGGTGCCGCGCAGGCAGTCGGCGGCGTTGCGGCCGAGCGCGCTGCCGGGCCCCGCCTCGTGGTAGTCGGTGTGGCCGTGGGCGGCGAGCAGGGCGAGGACCCGGGGCAGGTGGGCGGGGCGGACCAGGCAGTCGGCGGTCCGGGCGGCCAGGTCGTCGGCGGGGGTGTAGCGGCGTCCGGCGACGGCGGAGTAGAGCGGTACGGCGGGCGGCCGGATCGGTGGGCCGTCGCGCAGCAGTGTCTCGAACTCGGCCCGCTGGTCCTCGAGTTCGGGGTGGTGGGAGCCGAAGGGCAGGTGCAGTCGGACGGCGGTGACGCCCTGGGCGGTGGCGAGCCGTTCGACGGCGGCGAGGTGTCCGGGCGGGCCGGCGAGCACGCACTCCCGGGGGCTGTTGACGCAGCCGACGGCCACCCGTCCGGCTCCGGCGCGGGCGGCCAGTTCGACGGCCCGGTCCTCGCCGCAGCCGATCAGGGCGAGTGCGCCGGGCGCGCCGGCCAGGACTTCGGCCAGGTACAGGACGGCGGCCGCGCCGGCGGCGACCGTCCAGGACCCGGCGGCGGTCAGTGCGGCGAGTTCGCCGAAGCTGACGGCGAGCAGGGCGGCGGGCGGGCCGTGCCGTTCGGTCAGCAGCCGGTGCCAGGCCAGCGCCGCGCCGTGGTGGGCGAGTTGCGGCAGACCCACCGGACCCTGCGCCAACTCCCTTCCTCCGGGCGGGTGTTCACCGAGCAGCAGGCCGGCCAGTGGCGGCAGCGGCTCGGCGCCCGGGTCGGCACCGACAGCGGCGTCGATCTCCTCGTAGACGGCGTGCAGTGCGCGGCGCAGTGCGCCGTCCCGGGCGGCGGCCCGGTAGAGCGTCTGGACGGGGAAGTCCCCCTGGCCGGGGACCATGTGAACCGACACGGGCATGACTGCACGCTCCGCAGCAGCGAGGGGTCCGATCCGGGGCGGGTCGCGGTGCGACCGGCCGCGGGCCGGCTCCCCCCGGCGCGGCCGGTGTCCGGCCCGCCACCACAGTGCCCAATCGGTATGTCCACCATCCAGTCATATGACCGGTGAATGTGTTGAAAGTTCCGCCCCGGTTGAACGTTCACCAGAACCGGGCGGACCCTTAGAAAGTGTCGGGTAATTGATCAACTGCGTGGCGTGATCGCTGGCGGTGATCGTTGCGGTCGAGGTGTTCCGTGATGATCGCCGCCATGTGTGTC
>NZ_JBHUWH010000146.1:0-16423 GCF_042670125.1 Kitasatospora sp. NPDC057198
GGTCAGGGCAGGGGGCGGCGCACCGGTCCGGGGCGACAGGTCTCGTCGAAGCACCTGCGGTGCCACGAGCCGCCGATCCCCCAGAGGGTGAAGTCGGTGCGCCGATATGCCATGCGGAAATCCTATTTGCGCCGTTGAGGGGCGGTCAAGGACGGTCCTCCGTCCGGCAGTTGCCCCCAACACCCGGCCCGGTCCGCCCGCTCCTATGACCACCGGTAACAGCACGAACGCCTGGCTGGCTGCCCCGCGCACCGTCCGCGAGCCTCGGTCCGAACGACCCCGACGGCGCCGGCCGCGCCCCGCCGCCCGCCCGCCGTCCGAACCGGAGGACCACGCACCATGCCCGCCACCGCCGACCCGGCCGCCCCGTGACCCGCTTCCTGCTGCGCCGACTGCTGCTCGCCGTCCCCACCCTGCTCGGCGTGAGCGCCGTCGTGTTCGCCACCGTCGCCCTCGTCCCCGGCGACCCCGTCACCGCGTTCCTCGGCCCCGGCGCGCCCGCCGAAGCCCGGCAGGCCCTCGCCGAACGCATCGGCCTCGACCGGCCGCTGCCCGTCCGCTACCTCGACTGGCTCGGCCACACCCTCACCGGCGACCTCGGCACCTCCACCTCCACCCAGCGCCCCGTCGCCGACCTGCTGCTGCCCGCCCTCGGCCAGACCCTGGTACTGGCCGGCGCCGCCTTCGCGCTCGTCCTGGCCGGCGGCGTCCTGCTCGGCACCCTCGGCGCCCTCCACCCGCGCGGCTGGCCCGGACGCCTCAGCGGCGCCGCGAGCACCCTCGCCGTCTCCGCCCCCCAGTACTCCGTCGCCCTGCTGCTCACCGCCGCCTTCGCCGTCCACTGGCGCCTGCTCCCCGCGAGCGGCACCCACGACGCCTTCGGCCCCGGCGGCCCCGGCGACCTGCTGCGCCACCTCGTGCTGCCCGCCACCGCCGCCGCCCTCGTCCCGCTCGGCCTCACCGCCAAGGTCCACCGCGCGGCCCTGGCCACCGTCCTCGGCTCCGACCTCGCCGACGGCCTGCGCGCCCGCGGCCTCGGCCGCGCCGCCGTCCTGCGGCACTGCGCCCACAACGCCTCGCCCGCCCTGCTCACCATCGGCGGCCTGCAACTCGCCTACCTGCTGGAGGGCGTCGTCTTCGTGGAGACCCTGTTCGCCTGGCCCGGCCTCGGCCGCCTCCTCTACGAGGCCCTCACCGCCCGCGACCTGCCGCTCGTCCAGGGCGGAGTGCTGCTCGTCGCCACCGCCTTCGTCGGCGTCAACCTGATCGTCGACGCCGCCCACGCCGCCATCGACCCCCGCGTGCGGAGCTGACCCATGCCCACCCTCCGCCACCGCCGCACCGCGCTCGCCGCCACCGCCGCCCTGCTCCCCGTCCTGCTCGCCCTCGCCGCACCCCTGCTCGCCCCCGCCGACCCCACCGCCGGACACCTCGCCGACCGCCTCCTCGACCCCGGCACCCCCGGCCACCCGCTCGGCACCGACGGCCAGGGCCGCGACCTGCTCAGCCGCCTGCTCTGGGCCGCCCGCCCCTCGCTCACCGCCGGACTGCTCCCCGTCGCCGCCGCCGCCCTGGCCGGCGCCCTCGTCGGCATCACCGCCGCACTGGCCGGCCGCGCCACCGAACAGGCCCTGCTGCGCACCCTCGACGTCCTGTACGCCTTCCCCGGCGTGCTGCTCGCCATCGCCGTCGCCACCCTGCTCACCCCCGGCCTCGGCGCCACCGTCCTCGCGCTGTCCGTCGTCCTCACCCCCGCCGTCGCCCGGGTCGCCTTCACCGAGACCCGCCGCATCCGCACCGCCGAGTACCTCGAGGCCGCCACCGTCAGCGGCGCCACCCGCACCGCCCTGGTCCTGCGCCAGGTCCTCCCCGTCGTCGCCCCCGTCGTCCTGGTCTACGCCAGCTCCCTGGTCGGCCTCGCCATCGTCTACGCCGCCGGCCTCTCCTTCCTCGGCCTCGGCGTCCCCCCGCCCACCCCCGAATGGGGCGCCATGCTCGACGAACTCCGCCCCGCCCTGTTCACCCACCCCTGGCTCGCCGCCGTCCCCGCCCTCGTCATCCTCGCCGTCTCCGTCGCCTTCAACACCCTCGGCGAGACGCTGCGCACCCGCCTCGGCACCGGAACGGAGCCCCCGCGATGAGCCTGCTCACCATCGACGGCCTCACCGTCCACCACCCCGGCGGCGTACGGGCCGTGGACGACGTCACGCTGCGGCTCGACGCCGGACGCGCCCTCGTCCTGCTCGGCGAATCCGGCAGCGGCAAGACCACCCTCGCCCGCACCGTCCTCGGCCTCACCGCACCCGGCACCACCGTCCGCGGCAGCATCCGCCTCGGCGGCACCGAACTGCTCGGCCTGCCCGAACGCGCCCTCACCCGCATCCGCGGCCGCCGCATCGGCCACGTCCCCCAGGACCCCTCCGCCACCCTCGACCCGCTGCGCCGCATCGGCACCCAACTCGCCCAGGTCCTGCGCGTCCACGGCCTCGCCGAGAACCGGCGGGCCGCCCGCACCGCCGCCCTCCCGCTGCTCACCGCCGCCGGCCTCCCCGACCCCGAACGCGCCGCGAGCGCGTACCCGCACGAACTCTCCGGCGGCCTGCGCCAACGCGCCGCCATCGCCCTCGCCCTCGCCGGCGACCCCGAACTCCTCATCGCCGACGAACCCACCACCGCCCTCGACACCCTCGTCCGCGCCCACGTCCTCGACCTCTTCACCACCCTCCGCACCCGACACGGCCTCGCCCTCCTCCTCGTCACCCACGACCTCTCCGCCGCCGCCCGCATCGACGACACCGTCGCCGTCCTCGACGCCGGCCGCCTGATCGCCACCGGGCCGGCGCAGGAACTGCTGATTCCAGGTGGGACGGCGGGAAGCGCAATCAGGGGCTCGGGCAGGACGGCGGGAAGCGCAATCAAGGGCTCGGGCAGGACGGCGGGAAGCGCAATCAGGGGCTCGGGGAACGGCGAGTCCGAGCTGCTGGGGGCCGGATCCCATCGGAAAGTCCGTGCTGCTTCGGGCCTGGGAACGGAACCAGGAGCTCACGCGCGCACCGGCAGTGGACCGTCAGCAGCCACGGCCCCGCCGTTCCCCGGGCCCCTGGATGTTCCCGGGGTGGGTGGGTCGCATCGGGGTGTCGGTGCTGCTTCGGGCCGGGAACAGAACCGGAAGCCAATGCCGCGCACCGGCAGTGAACCGTCAGCAGCCACGGCCCCGCCGTTCCCCGGGCCCCTGGTTTCTGCCGAAGGTGAGGCGTCCAAGTGACCACCCTGCTGCGGCTCGAGGCCGTCTCCAAGAGCTATGCCCACCGCCCGGCCGTCAGCGGTGTCAGTTTCGAGGTGCGCGCGGGCGAGAGCGTCGCGTTGGTGGGGGAGTCCGGTTCGGGGAAGTCGACGCTGGCCAGGCTCGTGCTGGGGCTGGTGCGTCCCGATGCGGGGACGGTCACGTTCGAGGGGCGTGATCCCTCGCGGTTGCGGGCCCGTGCCGATCGGGGGGTTCGGGCCAGGTTGCAGTTCGTGCCGCAGCATCCCCGGGGGGCGTTGAATCCGGCGCTGCGCTCCGGCGAGGCGGTCGGCTTCGCGTTGCGGGCCCACGGCGTTCCGCGGCGCGAACGCGCCGACCGCATCGCCGAGTTGTTCCGCCGGGTGGGCCTCGCGCCGGAGCTGGCCCGCCGCTTTCCCCGGGAACTGTCCGGCGGGCAGTTGCAACGCGTCGCGGTGGCACGGGCGTTGGCGACCGGACCGGCGCTGGTGGTGTGCGACGAGCCGACCTCCGCGCTGGACCGCGACACCCAGGAGCGGCTGCTCGACCTGTTGACCGAACTGCGTGAACGCACCGGCACCGCCTACCTGTTCGTCTCCCACGACCTTGCCGCGGTGGCCCGCTTCGCCCACCGCACGCTGGTGCTGCGCACCGGCCGCGTGGTCGAGGAGGGCCGCACCGGCGACCTGTGGACCGCTCCCGGACACCCGTACACCCGCGCCCTGTTGGACGCCTCCGGCCCGCACGTCACCCTCCGCATTCCGGCGCACGGCGCCGAACCGAACGACGAGAACGAGGACCCGACATGACCGAGCACGCCCCCCGCACCCGCTCCAGAGCCGCCGCCGCCCTGGCCGCCGCCGTCCTGCTGGCCGCCACCGGCTGCGCCTCCACCTTCGGGGGCGGCGACGCCGCAGGCGGTGGCGGTGGCGGTGGCGGCGGGACGCTGGTGATCGGCGCGACCGGCAAGCTGCCCAACCTGGACACCGTGATCGGCGGCGCCGGCTTCGAGGGCAAGCGCCTGCTGAGCTTCCAGATCTACGAGGGCCTGACCCGCTACGAACTGCTCGAGGACACCGACAGGCCGCCGCAGGTGACCGGCGCGCTCGCCGAGTCCTGGCAGGTCGCCCCGGACAGGGTCACCTGGACGTTCGCCCTGCGCAAGGGCGTCACGTTCCAGGACGGCACGCCGTTCGACGCCGACGCAGTGCTGTTCAACCTGCACCGCTACCTGGACAGGTCCAGCCCCGAGTACACCGACGCGCTCGGCGCCGCCGCCAAGGAGTACGCCGGCGACATCGCCTCGTACCGCAAGACCGACGACACCCACGTCGAACTGGTCACCTCCGGCCCGAACGGGCACTTCCCGGAGGACCTCGCGCACGTGCTGATCGCCAGCCCCACCGCCGTCCGCAAGGCCGGGAGCGCGAACTTCTCCCAACACCCGGTCGGCACCGGCCCGTTCGCCTTCGCCTCGCAGACCGAGGGCCAGCAGGTCGACCTGGTCGCCAACAAGGGCTACTGGCGCGGCGCCCCCAAGCTGGAGCGGCTCGTCGTCAAGGCGCTGCCCGACCCGGCGGCCCGCACCGCCGCGCTGCGCTCCGGCGGCGTCAACTGGATCGAGTACCCGAACCCGGACGACCTGGAGAGCCTGAAGGCGGACGGCGCGCAGATCCTCTCCAACAGCTACGACCACCTGTGGTACTGGATCCTGGACACCACCAGGGGCCCGTGGGCGGACGTGCGGGTCCGGCAGGCCGCCAACTACGCGATCGACCGGCAGGCCATCGCGGGCAGCCTGCTGCACGGCACCGCCGATCCGGCGTTCCAGGCCGCGCCGCGCGCCACCGCCGCCTACGACCAGGGCGGCGACCGGTACGGCCACGACCCGGCGAAGGCACGGCAGTTGCTCGCCGAAGCCGGCTATTCCGACGGCTTCTCCACCTCGGTGACGGTGCCCACCGGCGGCTCCGGCAACCTGCTGCCGGTGCCGATCACCGAGGCCCTGCAGCGCGACCTGGCCGCTGTCGGCATCAAGGTGGAGATCCGCACCACCGACTGGACCACCCTGATAGGCGCCGAGGCCAAGGGCGAGGTCGCGCTCGGCTCCGACGCGATCGCCCAGTCCACCACGCTGTTCCAGTCCGAGGCGCTGCTGCCGCTGTTCCTCGGCTCCAAGAGCCCGTTCTGGACCGGCCACTACGCCAGCCCCAAGGTCGACGAGCTCATCGCCACCGCCGCCGCCAACCCGGACGAGTCCGCCCGACAGGCCGCCTACCGCACCGCGCTGCGGCAGGTCACCGAGGACGCGCCCTGGCTGTTCGTGGTCAACGACCGCAACCCGCGCGCCCTCGCGCCCAGCGTGCACGGACTCGTCCAGCCGCAGTCCTGGTTCCTCGACCTCACCACCGTGTCGGTCGCCAAGTGACCCCCCGCCCGCAGGCCGACCCGAAAGGCCCCCGATGAGCACCGCCCGCCCGACCGCCGCCCGCCCGACCGCCGCCCACCAGCCCGCCGCCCCGCCCGCCTGGGGCATCACCCTGCCGCTGCCCGGACTGACCATCGACCGGCACCGCTTCCTGGTCGAACGGCTCCCCGACCTCGGCTACGGCGACGTGTGGAGCGCCGAGGGCGGCGGCACCGACGCCTTCACCCCGCTGGCCGCCACCGCCGCCTGGGCCCCGCACCTGCGGATCGCCACCGGCATCGTCCCGGTGCACACCCGCGGCCCCGCCGTGCTCGCCCAGACCGCCGCCACCCTCGCCCAACTCTCCACCGGCGGCGTCCTGCTGGGCATCGGCGCCTCGGTGCCCGCGCACGTCACCGACATCAACGGCATTCCGTTCGACGAGCCCTTCAAGCGCACCCGGGACGTGCTGCGCTTCCTCACCGCCGCGCTGCGCGGCGAACACGTCGCCGGCGACTTCGACACCTTCTCCATCACCGGCTACCGGCTGCCCCACCCGCCCGCCGACCCGGTCAAGGTCATCCTCGGCGCGCTGCGCCCCGGCATGCTCCGGCTCGGCTTCACCGAGGGCGACGGCGCCATCACCAACCTGCTGCGCGCCCAGGACCTGCCCAAGGTGCTGGACGCGGTCGGCCCGCAGCCGCCCGGCAAGGAACTCGTCGTCAAGGTGTTCGTCTGCCCCACCGAGGACACCGCCTACGCGCACCGCGCCAGCCGCCCCTTCCTGGCCTGGATCCTCAACCGCGAGCCCTACCGCAAGTTCCACCAGTGGCTCGGCAACGGCGAGTTGCTCGCCGAGACGCACAAGCGCTGGGCCGACGGCGACCACGAGGGCGCCCAACGCGCCCTGCCCGGCGAGGTGGTGGACGCGCTGTTCCTGCACGGCTCCCCGGAGGAGTGCCGCGAGCAGATCCTGCGCTACCAGCAGCCCGGCGTCACCGCCGTCCAGCTGTACGTCTCGCTGCCGCCCGAGGTGTTCAGCAGCCGCACCCGGCTGCTCGACACCCTCGCCCGGCTCGGGCCCGCCGCCCGATGAGCTGCCCGGCCAACTGTCCAGCGGCGGGCCGCAGTCGACCTGCGGCCCGCCCACCACCCGATGCCATCAAGGGAGTTGACCCGATGGAACTCGAACTGCGCGGCGGCGTCCGCGCCGCCCCGGTGGCCGGCCGCACCCCCGCCGAACGCCAAGCCCTGCGCTGGGCCCCCGACCCGCGTGAACGCACCGCCGACCCCGCCCACATCGCCCGCACCGCACGGGAGTTGGAGGAGGACGGGCTCGACTCCGCGCTCGTCGTCCAGTCCTCCTCCTGGCCCGACCCGTGGGCCGTCGCCGGCTGGGCGCTGGCCGCCACCACCCGGCTGCGGATCGCCGCCGCCCACCGGATCGGCACCACCGCGCCCACCGCCGCCGCCCGCACCCTCGCCACCCTCGACCGGCTCTCCGGCGGCCGGATCAGCGCCCACCTGATCATCGGCTCCAGCGACGCCGACGTCGCCCGCGACGGCGACACCCTCCCCAAGGCCGAACGCTACCGCCGCGCCGACGAGTACCTCTCGCTGCTCACCCGCTACCTCGCCGCCGAGGACGACCTCGACCACCACGGCGAGTACTACACCGTCCGCGCCGCCCGCACCGGCCTGCGCCCCCGCCCCGGCGGCGAACTGCTCTCCTTCGGCGGCTCCTCCCCGGCCGGCGTCGACCTCGCCGCCCGCTACGCCCAGGTCTACGCCGTCCCGCCCCGCCCGCTGCCCGACACCCGGCTGCGGATCGCCGAGGCCCGCGCCGCCGCCGCCCGGCACGGCCGCACCCTGCGGATCTGGCGGCACGTCACCGTCGTCCTCGCCGACACCGACACCGCCGCCCAGCAGCACCTGCGCCGCCTGCGCCGCGACGCCCTGCGCCTCACCGCCGGCCCCGACGCCGCCCGCTACCTGGACGCCGTCGCCCTCGACCGCGACCGCGAACGCGGCACCGCCGACCCCGCCGCCGCCCACGCCCAGGTCGCCGCCTACGTCCGCCGCTCGCTCACCGGCGCCTACACCGGCTCCCCGGCCACCGTCGCCGCCCGGATCAACCTGCTGCGCTCCGCGGGCGTCGACATCGTCCAACTCGATCTCCCGGTCGAAACCGACCACGACCGCGCCCTGCGCCGCGCCCTGGTCACCCACCTGCGCACCCCGACCCCCTCCCGCCGCGCCTGGTGAGCCCCGCCCGCGCCGGGAGCCGGCGGGCCGGTCACGCCGGCGCCGCGGTCCGCCGGGCCTCCCGGGCCAGCTCCCGGGCCGCCGTGCGGGCCGCGTCCGCGAAGGCGCCCAGGGCGGCGGTGGTGTTCCCGGTGCGCCAGACCAGGCCGTAGCCGACCGGGTCCGCGTCGGTGACGGGCACGTACGCGACGCCGGGGCGGGCGAAGTAGGCCGCGGTGTGGGCGGCGGTGAGCAGGGCGCCCCGGCCGGCCGCGACCAGCACCAGGGCCTCCTGCAGCTGGGTCACGGCGGGGCCGGGGGCGGTGGGCCGGCCGCTCGGGGTGCGGGCGGGGGCGTGGTGCTCCCGCCGGTAGTCGGGCAGCTCGCCCTCGACCGTGAGCAGCGGGACGTCGGCGAGGTCCTCCAGCGTGGCGGTGCCGCGGGCGGCGAGCGGATGCGCGGACGGCACGGCGAGGACGCGCTCCTCGGTGAGCAGCGGCGGGCCGCCGCCCAGGTCGTCCTCCCGGACCGGGAGCTCCTGCAACTGGACGTCGAACTCGCCGCCGCGCAGCCGCCCGTACGGATCGGCCATCGGCACCTCGCAGATCTCCACCGCGAGGCCGGGGTGGCTGCCCCGGAGTTCCTCCGTCACCCGCATCACCAGCTCGCCGGTCAGCGGGTTGGAGAAGCCGACGTGCAGGACGGTGTCGATGCCGCGCGCGGTGGCGACGGCGCGGGCCAGGGCGGCGTCCATCGCGCGGTGGTGCGGTTCGAGGTCGGCGCGCAGCCGGCGGCCGATCGCCGAGAGGGCGACGCGGCGGCTGGTGCGGACGAACAGCGGTGCCCCGACCCGCCGTTCGAGGCGCTGGACCAGCTGGCTGACCCGGGCGCGGGAGAGCCCCATCCGGTCGGCGGTGCGGCCGAAGTGCAGCTCTTCGGCGAGCAGGAGGAAGCACTCGACCTCGTCGCGTTCCATCGGTCCTCCCGGGTGAGCCGGATCGGTGAGCCCGCCGGATCGGTGAGCCGGCCGGATCGGTGAGCCTGCCGGATCGGTAAGCCTGCCGGATCGGTAAGCCTCGCTGAACGAACGTCCAGGACTTCGCCGTTGTTCCGCCCACGCCTCCTGGCCGAAGGTGGACGAGTCGCCGCCCCGCGGGCGGCTCCCCGCCAACCCACCTCCCACATCCAGGAGTTGACCCGTCATGCGTACCACCGAGGCGGCACCCGCCGCCCTCAGCGCCCGGGAACGGGCCATGCTGCTCGTCCTGTGCGGCGCGATCTTCCTCGAGGGCATCGACGTCGCCATGCTGAACGTGGCGATGCCCGCCATCCGCGCGGACCTCGGCCTGTCCACCGGCACGCTGCAGTGGGTGATGAGCGCGTACGTCCTCGGCTACGGCGGCTTCATGCTGGTCGGCGGCCGGGCGGCCGACCTCTTCGGACGGCGCCGGATGTTCGTGGGCTGGCTGGCGGTGTTTCTGGTCTTCTCCGGACTCGGCGGACTGGCCTCCGAGGGCTGGCAGTTGATCGCCGCCCGGTTCGTCACCGGCGCCGCGGCGGCCTTCATGACCCCGGCCGGGCTCTCCGTCATCACCACCGGCTTCCCGGAGGGCCCGCGCCGGAACCGGGCCCTGCTCCTCTACTCCGGCACGGCCGCCGGCGGGTTCTCGATCGGCCTGGTCGCGGGCGGACTGCTCGCCTCGGTCGACTGGCGATGGGTGTTCTTCGCGCCGGTGGTCCTCTCCGCGCTGATCCTGGTCGGCGCGCTGGCCTCCGTGCCGAGGGCGCCGCGGCCCGACCGGACGGGGCAGCGCCTCGACCTGGCCGGCGGCCTGACCGTCACCGCGGCCGTCCTGCTCCTGGTCCTGGGCGTGGAGCGGGCGGGCCACGCCTCGCCCCTCTCCACCGTCCTCACGCTGGGCGCGGGCCTGGCCGCCCTCGCCGGGTTCGTCGCCGTCGAACGCCGCGCGGCCGCGCCGCTGGTCCGGCTCGGCGTCCTCCGCAGCGCCGCCCTGGTCCGGGCCAACCTCGCCGCCCTGCTCTTCTCCGCCGGGTTCTTCGGCTTCCAGTTCCTGGTCGTCCTCTACCTCCAGGAACTGCGCGGCTGGTCCACCCTGGAGACCAGCTTCGCGATGATCGTCATCGGGATCGACGCCGTCCTCTCGCCGACCGTCGTCCCCAAGCTGGTCGACCGCTTCGGCAACCCCCGCCTGATCGCCGGGGGCCTGCTCCTCGCCGCCCTCTCGTACGCGCTCTTCCTGCCGGTCGGCGCCGACTGGACGTACCTCGCGATGCTCCCGAGCCTGCTGCTGCTCGGCGTCGCCTTCGCCCTGACGTACGGCCCGCTGACCATCGTCGCCACGGAAGGCGTCGCGGAGGAGGACCAGGGCCTGGCCGGCGGCCTCCTCTACACCGCCTTCCAGTTCGGCGCGGCCCTCGGCCTCTCCGCGGCGGCCGCGGTCAACGTCGCCGCCACCGTGTCGGACACCGCCGCCGCCCGCCTCGACGGCTACCGGGCCGCACTGTGGGTGCCGTTCGCCGTCGCACTGGGCGCGGCCCTGGTCGGCGCCCTCGGAGCACGCTCGCGCCGGGGCCGCCCGACCCCGCAGCCCGACCCGTCGCCCGAACCCGCCCCCGCCGGATGACCCGCCGCCCCCACCGCACCCCCACCGCACTCCGCAGGCCGGTCCGCCCCGGCTTTCCGCGGCGCGCGGTGGGGGTGCGCCGTGCGGCCGTACAGCCGCACAGCCGTACAGCCGTGCGGTCGTGCGGTCGTACGCAGTGCCGCGACGCCGGGGCCCGTCGCCGTGGGTGACGACAATGCGCGGCCTGGTCGAGGACGTTCGGGACGGGTTCCTGCGGAGCGGGAGAGCGGCCGGTGCTCCGACCGGCGACGCCCACCGGGGTGCGGGCCGCGCCGTGACCCGGGCTACGGTGAGCACCGGGCAGGTAGGAGTGGTGTTCGGAGGGGAGAACCGACATGGAGGCCGTCAGCGTTCCAGGGCCCGAACCGGAGTGGGAGACGGCTCCGTCGTACCGGGGCGGGAAGCGCAATCCCGCGTTCCAGCAGAGCATGTGGGAGTTCGCCGCCGGCTCGTTCCGCGTGGTGGCGGGGCTGCAGCCGCCGCTGGAGGCGCTCGCGGCGCGGTTGAGGCTGACCGTCGAACGGGGTTGGGAAGACCTCGGCCGTGTGGACGTTGCCATGTTCCGCATCGGGAAGACGGACTTCGCCCTGAGCGAGCTCGAAGGAGCGACCGTCCCGTACACGTTCGTCTGGGTGGGCCGCTCGGTGGACGACGTGGAAGCGGCGCTCGACACCCTGCTCGAGGCCCTCGGCATCGGCCGCGAGGCGCTGGCGTTCCGCGGCAGCGTGGAGACCGGCTTCGAAAACTGCAACGGCCGGCCCGGCTAGGGCCCTGCCCGGTCGATCCGGGCGGTCCCGTTGTGCGGGGGCGCTGGCCGGGCGGGGGTCAGGGCAGCGGCGGTGGCGGGGTGGCGGTGCGTTCGTCGTAGGCGGCGCGGGCAGCTTGGACCGAACGGGCGTGGCGGACCGACCAGTTGCCGATGGCGGCGGTCAACTGGCCCGCTTCGACGCCCAGTTCGGTGAGGGCGTACTCGACGCTCGGCGGGACGGTGGGGTAGACGGTGCGGCGCACCAGGCCGTCGCGCTCCAGGGCGCGGAGGGTCTGGGAGAGCATCTTCTGGGTGATGCCGTCGAGCAGGCGCCGCAGTTCGTTGAAGCGCAGCGGCCGTTCGGAGCGGCGCAGGGCCGCCAGGGCGTACAGCACCCACTTGTTGGCGAGCACCTCCATGACGGTGCGCGAGGGGCAGTCGCGGCGGTAGGTGACGGGCCAGTCCTCGGCGGAGGCGGTGCGGGCGGTTTCCATGAGGTACCTGGGTATCAGTCGGGTGCCTTCTTCACAAGGGGTACCGCCCCGGCCGAGGATGGGCGGCGGGCCGGCCGGAGCGGTCGGCCACCCGGACGAGGGGGAGCGGCATGGGCGCCAGGATGCGCGCGGTGAGTCAGCAGGGGTACGGCGGGCCGGAGGTCCTGCGGGTCGTCGAGGTGGAGCGGCCGGAGCCCGGACCGGGGGAGGTGCTGGTGCGGGTCCTGGCGGCGGGGGTGAACCCGGCGGACTGGAAGATCCGTTCCGGCGAGGTGGCCAGGTTCGGCACGCCGCCGTTCGCGGAGCGGTTCACGGTGGGCATCGACCTGTGCGGCACGGTGGTGGCGGCCGGCCCGGGGGCCGACCGGTTCCGCCCGGGGGAGCGGGTGTTCGGCTGCGCGTTCCCGCCGCGCGGCGGGTACGCCGAGTACGCGGTGGTCGCGGAGTCGGCGCTGGCCGCGGCCCCGGCGGGGGTGGACGCGGTGGGGGCGGCGGCGCTGCCGGTCTCGGCGCTCACCGCCTGGCAGGCGCTGGTGCGGGTGGCCGGGGTCGGCCCCGGGCAGCGGGTGCTGGTGCACGCGGCGGCGGGCGGGGTCGGGCACCTCGCGGTGCAGGTCGCCAAGGCCCGGGGCGCGTACGTGCTGGGCACCGCCCGGGCGGCGGGGCACGGTTTCCTGCGCGAGCTGGGCGTCGACGAGCCGATCGACTACACGGCGGGCGACTTCGCGGCGCTCGCCCGGGACGTCGACGTCGTGCTGGACCCGATCGCGGGCGACTACGGCCCCCGTTCGCTGGAGGTCCTGGCCCCGGGCGGCATCCTGGTCGACGTGCGCGGCACCGGCCCGGACCGCACGGCCGTCCGGGCCCTGGCGCGGCAACGCGGCCTGCGGTTCGCCGAGTTCGGGTTCACCCCGTCCGGCGCGGACCTGGCGGAGGTCGCCGCCCTGGTGGAGCGCGGCAGCCTGCGGGCCGCCGTCGGCCGGGTGCTGCCGCTGGAGGACGCGGCCGAGGCGCACGCCCTGGGCGAGGCGAACCGGGTGCCGGGCAAGCTCGTCCTGGTGCCCTGACCCCGGGGCCGGACCCCTCGCGGGGTCGGGGTTTCTCGAGGGGTGGGATCAGGGTGGCTCCTGAGGCGGATGGGACGTGTGGGCACTACTCTCTGGCCCGGCATGATCGATTGCCAGGGTGGGAACCGGGGAGAGGGTGGGGCATGTTCCGCAAAAGGGCCGTTTCGGGCGGGAGTTCGGGCGGGAGTTCGGACGGATGCGCGGAGCCGGCGGCGGGCGGTGAGGTCGTCCGGCTGGCGGGGGTGCGGCGGACGTACCGGCGAGGCGGCAGCGAGGTGCGGGCGCTGGACGGGGTGGACGCGGCCTTCGCGCTGGGGAGCTTCACCGCGGTGATGGGGCCCTCCGGGTCGGGCAAGTCGACGCTGCTGCAGTGCGCGGCGGGCCTGGAACGGGTCGACGCGGGGGAGGTGCTGCTCGACGGGGTGTCGCTGCACCGGATGTCGGAGCGGGAGCTGACCGAGCTGCGGCGCGAGCGGATGGGCTTCGTGTTCCAGTCGTTCAACCTGATCCCGGCGCTGACGGCCCGGCAGAACGTCGAACTGCCGCTGCGGCTGGCCGGGCGGGCCTTCGACCCGGCCGACATCGACCGGCGGCTGGCCGAGGTCGGCCTCGCCGAGCGCGGCGACCACCGCCCCGCCGAACTCTCCGGCGGCCAGCAGCAGCGGGTCGCGATCGCCCGAGCACTGGCCGCCGGGCCGCGGGTGGTCTTCGCGGACGAGCCGACCGGCGCCCTGGACTCGCGCACCGCCCGCGAGGTGCTGGCGCTGCTGCGCGGCGTGGTCGACGAGCACGGCCGGACGATGGTCATGGTCACCCACGACCCGGTCGCGGCCTCGTACGCGCACCGGGTGCTGTTCCTGACCGACGGCCGGGTGGTCGGCGAACTGGCCGACCCGACGGCGGAGGAGGTCGCGGTGCGGATGGCCGCGCTGGAGCCCGCCGGAGCGGCGGCCGAGGTTGCAACCGCCGGGGCCGCCGGGACCGCCGCAACCGCCGAGGCCGCGTCGTGAGCGCCCGCAGACCCGCCGGGGTGGTGTGGATGCTGGCCGTCGCGACCCTGCGCCGGCGCTGGACGGGTTTCGTCGGCGCGTTCCTCGCCCTCGCCCTGGGCACCGCGATGATCGGCATGATGGCGCTCGCCCTGACCGCCACCTTCGGCACCCCCTACCCGGGCCCGCAGCGCTTCCAGGCGTCGACGGGCACCGTGGTCGCGCCGCTCGGCTTCGAGGGCCGGGTGATGCCCGCCCCGGCGGTCCTCCCGGACGACCTGGTGGCGAAGGTCTCGGCGGCCGGGAAGGCCACCGCCGACCGCAGCTTCCCCGTCCGCACCACCACCGCCGACGGCACCGCCGGGCGGGCCACCGGGCACGGCTGGTCGGCGGCGGGCTCCGCCGGCTACCGGCTGACCGCCGGGCGCGCCCCGCAGGCCCCGGACGAGGTGGTGCTCGGCGGCGGCGACGCCCGGCTGGTCGGGCAGCAGGTCGGGGCGGGCGGCGAGTACCGGGTGGTCGGGGTCACCGACGCCCGCTGGTTCGAGACGGCCGTGTTCTTCACCGACGAGGAGGCGCGCCGCCGCTCGCCCGGCGTCAACCTGCTGGTGTCGGAGCTGCCGGCGGGTCAACTCGCGCAGCTGGTGGGCGACTCGGCGCTGGTACTGGGCGGCGCGGACCGCAAGGACGTCGACCCCGACGACACCGGCGGCGCCGAGGCGCTGGCCAACGCGCAGGCGATGGCGGGCAGCACCACCGGCCTGGCGGTCTGCGTCGCGGTGTTCGTGGTCGTCGCGACCTTCGCGCTGGCCACCGAGCAGCGCCGCCGCGAACTGGCGCTGCTGCGCCTGGTCGGGGCCGCGCCCCGGCAGGTGCGCCGGATGGTGCTGGGCGAGGCCGCGCTGCTGGGCGCGGCGGCCGCCCTGGTGGGCTGCCTGCTGGCCCCGCTGGGGGCCGGGCCGCTGCGCGACTGGATGGTCCGGCACGACGTGGCCCCGGCCTGGTTCACCGTGCCGGTGAACCCGCTGCCGCTGCTGGTGGCGTTCCTGCTGGGGCTGGGCGCCGCGCTGGCGGGTTCGGCCGCGACACTGGTGCGGGTCTCCCGGGTGCGCCCGGCCGAGGTGCTGCGCGAGGCCGCGGTCGAGCGCCGCGCGCTGACGCCCGTCCGGCTGGTGCTGGGCGGCGCGATGCTGGTCGGCGCGGTCGCCGGGGGCCTGTACGTGGCCGGGAGCGAACCGTACCTGGCGTCCAGCGCCCGCAAGTACCAGGCGATCCCGGTGCTGTACGTCGGCGCGGTGGCGCTGCTCGCGCCCGTCCTGCTGCGGCCGGTGACCCGGCTGCTGACCTGGCCGCTGCGGCGTTCGCGCCAGGCCGGGCCGCTGCTGGTGCGGGCGAACCTGCTGACCTCGGGCCGGCGGACCGCCGCGGTGGTCGCCCCGATCGTGGTCGCGGTCGGCCTGGTCGGCACCCTGATGACGGTGCAGCGCTCCGCCGACGCCACCGTGCTGGACCGCCAGCGCCAGGACGTGCACGCCACCGACGTGGTCACCGCGGGCGGCGCCGGGCTGGACGCCGGCACGCTGGAGCGCCTGGCCGCCGTGCCCGGCGTCCGGGTCACGCCCGTCACCGCGTTCACCCTCAAGCTGGGCACCCCGGACGGGCAGCAGCTCGACTCGCTGAGCGTGCAGGCCGTCCCGGCGTCCGCGTTCGGCACCGTGCTGACCCCGCGGCTGACCGCGGGCTCGCTGACCGCGCTCCCGGACGACTACCTGGTGATAGACGAGCACGCCGCCGAGTCCGACGACCTCGCGGTCGGCGACGAACTGGTCGCCCTGCTGCCCACCGGCGCCCGGGTGAAGGTCACGGTGGCGGCCGTGGTCGCCCGCGGCCTGGGCGGCGACGCCGCCTACCTGTCCGCCACCGCCACCGCCGCCGCCGGGATCCCGCCGACCCGCGCCTACCTGGACGCCCCGGGCGGTGCCTCGGACGGTGTCCCGGACCGGGGCGCCCCGGACCAGGGAGCGGTCCGGGCCGCGCTGGGCGACTCGGGGGCCGAACTCACCAGCTACGGCGCGCTGTTGGAGGCGGGCCGGGCCGAGGCCGCCGAGCAGACCGACAACGCGGCCGTGGTGATCCTCGGCATCGCGCTCGCCTACGCGCTGATCTCGGTGGTCAACACCCTGGTGATGGCGGTGGCCGCCCGCCGCGGCGAGTTCGCGCTGCTCGCCCTGGCCGGGGCGGTGCGCGGCCAGGTCCTGCGGATGGCGGCCGCCGAGTCCGCGGTCGCGGTGGTGGTCGGCACCGTGCTGGCCGCCGCCGCCACCGCCCTGACCGCGCTGACCCAGCGGCTCTCGCTGACCCACCTGGTCGGCGCGGCCCCCACCTCCCCGGCCTGGCCGCAGTTCCTCGCCACCACCGCGCTGTGCGCCGCGGTGACCGCCCTCACCGCCACCCTGGCGGCGGGCCGGGCCACCAAGCGCGGGGCGTCCGAGTAGCGCCGCCGCCCCGGGGAGCCGCCCGCCCGCGCTCAGCGGCTCCCCGGGGCGACCAGCCCGGTCTCGGAGGCC
>NZ_JBHUWH010000147.1:0-16388 GCF_042670125.1 Kitasatospora sp. NPDC057198
CCGCTCGCCGCCCGCCCTGCGGACGCGGGCGCCCCGGCCACCACCACCCCCGCCGTCGGCACCGCCGACACCGCCGGCACCGCCGCCTCCGCCCGACGGCCCATGAACGCCTGACCTGGGTCAGGCGGGTGGCGCGGCCCCTTCCCCCACACTTCGGGGGCCGCGCCCTCCGGCGCCCCCCGGCCCACCCCCACGCCGGCCCGCGCCGCCCCGCGCCGCCCCGCGCCGCCCCGACAGACTTGATCGCACCGATTTGAAGCGTCAACTCCTTGCAAAACCGCAGGACTTCGCCTTGACGACCCGGATTGGTCTGGACCACATTGAGTGCGCTCCCGCACCCGAGCACGGCCCCCACCCGTCCCCCCACACCGTCAAGGAGGACTCGCCCATGAGGCGCGTCACCCTCTCCCTCGCCGCGGCCGCGGCCCTGATCGCCGCGCCGCTGGGCGCCACCGCCGCCGGAGCGGCCGGCGTGTCCGGCCTGACCGCCGACTACGCGGTCACCCAGAGCTGGTCGAACGGCTTCCAGGCCACGTACACCGTGACCAACCACACCAACACCACCGTCAACAGCTGGTCACTCTCCTTCGACCTGCCGACCGGTGAGAGCGTCTCCAGCCTGTGGAACGGCACGCTGACCTCGACCACCACCTCCACCGGCACCCACTACACGGTGGCCTCCCCCGGCTGGGCCGCCCCGCTGGCCCCCGGCGCCGCCGCCCCCGCGGTGGGCTTCGGCGTCACCACCGGCGCCGTGCAGAGCGCCCCGCTGAACTGCACGATCAACAACCAGCCGTGCGCCGGCGCCCCCGCCGACACCGCCGCGCCGTCCGTCCCCGGCAACCCGCGCTCGACGGGCACCGGGCCGGGCAGCGTCACCCTCGGCTGGACGGCCGCCACCGACAACACCGCGGTGGCCGGCTACCACGTGTACGAGGGCACCACGGCGGTCGCCACCGTGACCGGCACCTCGGCCACCGTCCGCGGCCTGCTCCAGGGCAGCAGCCACACCTTCACCGTCACCGCCTTCGACGCGGCGGGCAACGAGTCCGCGAAGTCCGCGGCCGTCACCGCCACCGCGGGCACCGGCACCAGCGCCGGCACCGCCGCCCCCTACGTCGACCTCGGCGCCTACCCGACCCCGAGTCTGCCCGCGCTCTCCGCCGCCAGCGGCCTCAAGGAGTTCTCGCTGGCGTTCATCATCAACGGCGGCCAGCCGTGCACCGCCAGCTGGTTCGGCGCGTACGACCCGGCCACCGGCTGGAACAAGGCCGACATGGACGCGATCCGGGACGCGGGCGGCGACGTCCGCCCGTCCTTCGGCGGCGCCAACGGCACCGAACTCGCCCAGTCCTGCACCACGGTGGCTGCGCTGGCCGCGCAGTACCAGAAGGTCGTGGACGTCTACGCGCTGGACCGCGTCGACTTCGACATCGAGGGCACCGCCGTCACCGACCACGCCTCGGTCGACCGCCGCTCCGCAGCGCTCGCCCAGGTCCAGGCCGCCCAGCGGGCCAAGGGCCGCGACCTGAAGGTCAGCCTGACCCTGCCGGTGCTGCCCAGCGGCCTCACCGCGGATGGCGTCTACATCCTGCAGTCCGCCAAGAACGCCGGCCTGTCCGTCGACCTGGTCAACGTGATGGCGATGGACTTCGGCGACTGGGCCGCCCCGAGCCCGGCCGGCAAGATGGGCGCCTACGCGATCCAGTCCGCGCAGTCCACCCAGGCGCAGATCCGCTCGGTGTGGACCGACCTGACGGACGCCCAGGCGTACGCCATGGTCGGCGTCACCCCGATGCTCGGCCAGAACGACACCGCCTCCGAGGTGTTCGGCCTCACCGACGCGCAGCAGCTGATCTCCTTCGCCCAGCAGAACCACCTCGGCGAACTGGCCTTCTGGGAGATGACCCGGGACGCCAACGCCTGCACCGGCTCGCTGCCCAAGTGCACCAACGTCCCGCAGACGCCGTACCAGTTCTCCAAGCTCTTCGCGGCCTACCAGGGCTGATCCGGCCCCGGACGCGAACGGGGCCGGGGCCCGGAGCGGCGTGCTCCGGGCCCCGGCCCGTCAGGGGCGTCAGGGGCGTCAGGGGCGTCAGGCGGGCTGGTGCTCGCCCTCCGCGCGCAGGGCGCCCTCGGGGCCGGCCTCCTCGGCGCCCTCGTGCTCGGGGCGGCCGTGCATCGGGAGCAGGAAGATCGCGGCGAAGACCGCCACCAGCAGGCCGACCTCGGCCCACAGGGTGACCTGCTCGGCACTGGCGAAGTCGGCCGTCTTCAGGCGCTCGAAGAAGACGGTGCCCAGGATGGCGCTGCCCAGGGCCGCGCCGAGCTGCTGCACCGACGTCAGCGTGCCCGAGGCCGAACCGGTCTCGTGCGGCTCGACCGAGGCCAGCACCATGCCGAAGAACGGGGCCATCACCAGGCCCATGCCCAGACCGCTGACCGTCAGCGCGGGCACCATCTGCCACGGCGTGACGCCCAGGCCCTGGCTGTGCAGGGTGTACATCAGGCCGAGCACGCCGGCCAGCATCACCACCAGGCCCACGTGCATCACCTTGCGGCCGTACTTCTGCAGCGCCTGGGAGGCGATGAACGCGACCACCATGCCGATCGAGGACGGGATGCCCGTCAGGCCGGACTTGAAGGCGCTGTAGTGCAGGCCGAGCTGGGTGTACAGGCTGAACGTCAGCCAGAAGCCGGTCATCGCGGTGAAGAAGACCAGGCCGAGCGCCATGCCGCCGCTGAAGCCGCGCTTGGCGAACAGGCTGGGCTCCACCAGCGGGTCGGTGCCGGACGCCTTGCGGCGCGCCTCGTACCAGCCGAACAGGCCGAACACCGCCACGCCGAGCGCCAGCAGCGCGAACGCCCACAGCGGCCAGTCGTGCTCGCGGCCCTGGACCAGCGGGTAGATGACCGTGGCCGCGCCGAGGGCGGCCAGCAGCGCGCCCACCAGGTCGAGCCGGACGGTCGGGCCCTGCCCCCGGGCGGGCAGGAAGACCCGGCCGCCGATGAAGGCGAACAGGCCCAGCGGGATGTTGATCAGGAAGATCATCCGCCAGCCGGTGCCCGCGAGGTCCGCGTCGACCAGCCAGCCGGCCAGGATCGGGCCGCCGACCGTCGACAGGCCCATCACCGGGCCGAACATGCCGAAGGCCGCGCCCTGCTCCTTGGGCGAGAAGATCTCCTTCATGATGCCGAGGCCCTGGGGCAGCATCACCGCGCCCAGCAGGCCCTGCAGCACCCGGGCGGCGACCAGCTGCCAGGGCTCCTGGGCCAGGCCGCAGGCCAGCGAACCGAGGGTGAACCCGGCCGCGCCGATCATGAACATCCGGCGGCGGCCGAAGATGTCGCCCAGCCGGCCGCCGGTGATCAGGCCGATGGCCATCGCCAGCGTGTACGCCGCGCCGAGCCACTGGATGGTGGACTCGCCGCCGCCGATGTCCGCCCGGATCGCGGGGGCGGCGATGTTGGTCACCAGTGAGTCCAGCAGGTCCATCACCTCGGCGGCGAGGATGACGAACAGCGCGACCCAGCGCCAGCGGTAGGGTTCGGCGGCGCCGGAGGGCAGCGCCGCGGTGGTGGGGCCGACCGCGTCGGTCATGACAGCTCCTGTTTGCTACCAGGCGCGGAGGACGGGGGCCGCGCGATTGAACGGTGTTTTCTTGGACGAACACTGTTCTACGAGTCGAGCGCCGTTCCCGTCAAACGGATTAACCCTGACTTCTCCCCCACTCCGACCCCGACCCGCCTCCGGGCCGCCCCCGGGTCGTCCCCGGCCCGCCTCCGGGCCGCCCCGCTCCGCTCCTGGTCCGCCCCCGGTCCGACCCCGACCGGGCCCCGTCGAACGGCGTTCGTTCGGAGTACGATGATCGCCGACGGAACGTTCAGCGAAAACAGGTGACCAGATGTCCGCGCAGATGCCCGAGATCCCGTGGCACAAGCCCCGCAAGGCGGAACCGCGTCAGCCGCTCAGCCGCTCGCTGATCGTGGAGACCGCGGTCCGGGTGCTGGACGCCGAGGGCCTGTCCGGAGTGACGATGCGCCGGGTCGCCCAGGAGCTGGGCACCGGCCCCGCCTCGCTGTACGCGCACGTCTCCAACAAGGAGGAACTGCTCGACCTGGTGCTGGAGCGGGTGGTCTCCGAGATCCGGATGCCGGCCCGGCCGGAGCCCGAGCGCTGGAAGGAGCAGATCACCGAGATCTGCTTCGAGGCGCAGCGGGTGCTGACCTCCCACCGGGACGTCTCGCTGGTGTCGCTGGGCAGTATCCCGCTGGGCGAGAGCCAGCTGGGCATCACCGAGTTCCTGCTCGACCTGCTGCTGCGGGTCGGCATGCCGCCCCAGGTCGCCGCCTGGGCGCTGGACGGGCTCGGCCAGCTGATCGACACCGACGCGTACGAGGCGTCCGTGTACGCGGACCGGATCGCCCGGGGGACGGACATCGGCGAGTACTTCGGCCAGCTGCACGGCTTCCTGCTGGCGCTCCCCGCCGACCGCTTCCCGAACCTGCAGCGGATGGCGGACACCATGGTGACGGGCGAGGGCGACGAGCGCTACGCCTTCAAGATCGAGGTGTTCCTGCGCGGCCTGGAGTCCTACCTGCCCGCCGCCTGACGGATCGTCGACGAACCCGCCCCACCCGCTTTGACCTGTGCTTTACCGGGATTTGACCGCGTTCTGGACGGACCTCCCCGGATGCGGCGGCAAGGGTTGACGGCGCCCCGGCACAGGTCTATACCAGTGGCAGTCACGTCAACCTCGGCCAGGCATCCGACCGTTGGCCCGGCCGCGCACCCCCACCTCCCGCGCGTCCGGGCCGCCGTCCTCGCCACCCCCCGGAGAGGTCCTCGATGGAACGCGCACTTCCCCCACACACCCCCGCCGCCCCGGCCCGGCCGCACCGCACGCGGCGCGCCGCCGCGGTCGCCCTGTCCGTGTTCGGCCTGCTGGCCGGCGCCGTCTCGGCCGTCGCCACCTCCGGCTCGGCCAACGCCGCCACCACGGGCGGGCTCGGCTCCAACTGGTACGCCTCCGCGCCGTACCTGATGCCGGAGGACAACAGCCCGCCGGACGCCGCCGCCGTGATGGACGCCACCGGCCAGAAGGCGTTCCAGCTCGCCTTCATCCTGGCCCAGGGCAACACCTGCAGCCCGTCCTGGGGCGGCACGTCCTCGATCGACACCGACACCACGATGCCGGCCGTCATCCAGACCATCCGCAACAAGGGCGGCGACGTCTCGGTGTCGGTGGGCGGCTACGGCGGCACCAAGCTCGGCCAGACCTGCGGCACCCCGGAGGCGACCGCCGCCGCGTACCAGAAGGTCGTCACCAAGTACGACCTCAAGGCGATCGACTTCGACCTCGAGGAGCCCGAGTACGAGAACACCGCCGCCATCCACAACGAGATCGGCGCGGCCCGGATCCTGCAGCAGAACAACCCGGGCATCTACATCTCCATCACCACCGCGGGCACCAACGCCGGCACCGGCTGGTTCGGCACCCAGATGCTGCTGGAGGCGAAGTCCCAGGGCGTGTAGTCAGCCTTGCATCTCCAGGATGCGGGCGCGCACCGCTGACTGGAGAGTGGAACTATGGCGCGCAAGGCCACCGAGCCGGTGAAGTACGTTGACCTGCTGTTGCGGAAGTCGCAGGCCGTCCGGGGTACGGCAACCCAAGACATCCTGTCGCTGAAGGCACAGGAGGCGAGGGGCCGGGCATGGGCCAAGAAGAACCAGGCCACGGTCCGCAAGATCTTCCGCGAGAATCTGAGCGCGTACAAGCTAACCGTGAAGCGTCCGGAGTTTGACGCAGCCGTTCGCGCACTGCTCGAAGGCGAGTCGGACTGCCTGTGGGCGTACGACTCTTCGCGTTACACCCGCAAGGGCGCGGGTGACGTGCTGAAGGTCCTGGACACTCCAGGCAAGCGACTGGTCTTCGACATCAACGGGCTCGACACGGAGCGCCCCGAGGACCGTCGCCGGATCATTGAGGACGCCGAGCGCGACCGCGAGTACAGCCGGGTGCTCTCCGAGAAGGTCAGGGACACCAAAGCTGCGCAGCGCGAAGAAGGCAAGTGGCTCGCGTTTGCGCCGATCGGGCTGAAGGTCACGAAGAAGCGAAAACTCAAGCACGACAAGCTCTGGCCGATGATCGAACGCATTCACAACGAGGCCGCTGAAGGCGCGTCGAATCGGCAGATCGCAAAGGGCTTGTCCATCGACGGGTACCGGGGGCCGCGAGGGGGCCCGGTGCTTCCGTCCCTGGTCGGCAACATTCTTCGAGACCCGGTGTATCTCGGATGGCAGATCATCTTGGTGAAGGGCCGCCCGCAAATCTATGTGAACGCCAAGGGCAAAAAGGTACGAGTCTTCGCTAAGGGAGTAGAAGGAATTCCGCAGGAGACCTGGGACAAGCATCGACGCATTGCAGCCAATATCGAGCGACGGAAGAACCTGCCAACAGGAGAGCGGTCAAAGCCTGCCGAACATTCTCCGGGCTCGGGGCTGATTTGGTGTGAAGGCGGAGGCCGCAATCCCAAAACGGGGCATCTGGCTACGGTCCACTCACACTCTTTCCGGTGCAGCAGGGCCAACGCTGGGATGGTGGACTGTCCGGAGCCCGCGAGCGCCATGCGGACGGTCGTGGTCAAGGCCCTGGCAGAGGCGTTGGTCACGAAGCTTTCGACAGCGGACCCGATGGACCCGACTCTGTTGGCTGTCGCGGAAAACTGGGTCGAGTTGTCCCAGCCAGAGGAAAGCCAGAGGGAAGTAGAAGCCCGTGGGCAACTGAAGCTTGCAGAAGAGGCAGTGGCGCGTATTGACCGCCTGGAGGCTGCCGGAGCTTATCCAGGCCGAGACGGAGAAGCTACATACATCAAGATGCGCCGGTCGGCCGTAGAGGATCTGGAAGATGCGCGACGGGAGTGGGAAGCGCTGGCGAAGCCGATGGCAGACATTTCGGTGCTCACTGACCCTGCCCGCTGCACGCAACTTTGGGAGGGATCGGATGACATCTACAGAGGGAAGTTGCTGCGGCTGGCAATCGACAAGGTGTTCCTAAAAAAGGCCCCATACCAGGGTGCGCGCTTCAATGCGGAGCGCTTGCACATCGTGTGGAAGACACCGCGCGGATGGGAAGCCTCACAGGAGAAGGGCCAACAGCGCCGAAATAAGTCCTGAAACGCAAAAATGGCCCCCGGTCAGCACTGTTGCAACAGTGCCGGCCGGGGGCCTGGGCGTAGTGGGGGTGTCACCAGCCGATGGACTCGATGTCGGTGACGAGTTCGAGCGCGATGTGCTCGGGGAGAGGGATGGTCGTTCGGGTGAGCTGGCCGGGCGAGGCGTGTTCGGTCTCGATGACGATCACTCGTTCGCCTGCCGGGGTCCGGGCCTCGTAGGCACGGGCGGCCTGATGGACGACGGCGCGGACCACGGGGGGGCTCACGCTGAGCCCTTCAGCAGGTAGTTCGCCATGGCGATCTTGGAGGCCACTCCGGCGTCCGGGCCCAGCAGTTCGGCTGCCCGGAGGAACGCCCGCTCCCGCTCGGCGGTGGTGTCGTTTGCGGGCAGCATCACGTCGGCGAACGTCGGCGGCTGTGAGGGCTCGGGGGCCGCCTCCGGGACGGGGACGAGGGTGAGGGTGTTCGGCGGCAGTTCGGTGGGCGATGTCGAGCCGCCGGCCACCAGGTAGGGCTGTCCGGCCTGGCGGGACTGTTCGGCCTGGCGAGCGGCGTCCAGTTCTCCGACGCGCAGTGCGGCGGCGGCCTCCTCCGCGCGGACGCGCTGGATTTCCTTGAGGGTGTCGCGGGACTGCAACGCGGCCTGGGTGAGACTGCCGCTGAGGAGGTCGGCGATCTCCGGGTTCAGGTAGATCGACGCGGTGACGTTGGCGGAGCGCACCAGCAGCCCGATGTCGCCTTCGGCGTCTACGTGCAGCCGGGCGTAGTCCTCGGGGCCGTCGTACTTGCAGGGGAAGCGCTGTTCGTCGGGGCGGGCGGTCTCAGTCGCGGTGGTCATTGGTGGTCTCTCCGGTCGGGGCGAGGAAGTTGGCGATGCGCAGGACGGCGCTCACCCGGGCGTCGAAAGGTTGGTCCTGGTAGCCGCGGGTGTTGGTGGCCATCGCGGTGACGGTCTTCTGCGCGAGGTCCAGGGCCTCGGCGCGGGTCACCGCTTCTCCCAGTGCGAGTCGATGCCGACCAGCGGGCGCGGGGTCGGACGGTCGTACAGCCCCGGGGTCCTGCGGGTGGTCGGCGCGGTGGCGCGGTCGGCCGTCGTGGCGTTGTCCAGCGCGCCGGCCTGGCGGATGAGGTAGGCGGCCAGGGTGCGGCACTGGTCGGCGTCGAGCCGGGCCGGGCGGGTGGTCTGCTCGCCGACGGTCAGCGCCAGTACGCCGCCCAGCCGCTCGTTCCGCACGCCGACGACGGAACCGTGGCGGACGGTCAGGGTGGCCTTGTGTTCGGTGGTCTCGATCATGGTGTTCTCTCTCCTGGATCAGGTGAACAGGCCCAGGAACGCCTGGACTTCGCGGGCGGAGTGGCCGCCGTCGTATCGGACGGTGTGGCCGTCGCGGGTGATCTCCAGCCTGTAGCCGTCGCTGTCGCCGTGGTCGGCGAAGACGCGCAGGGTTGCGCCGCCGCGCAGTTCGTAGGTACCGACTGGGGAGGTCATCGCGCTTTCCTTCCGTGAGGGTTCGGAAGGGTTGAGCCGGGCCGGTTAACGCCCTGGTTCACGCTGCGGTCCGCATCTTCTTCAGGGCGCGGGACCACGTGGCCTTCACGGTGCCGGGCGTCTTGCCCAGGGCCTCGGCTATCGCGGTTGCGTCGAGCTTGCCGGTGTCGGTGAGCATCGGCGGGCCGTCGAATCCGAACGCCAGGCGCGCAATGTCGGCCTCGGTCGGAGACATGGCGGCCAGCAGCTCCGCGGCCTTCACCTCGGAGGCGGCAGCGAACCGGGCGCTGGTCTCGGCGTCGGCCTGGCGGTCAATGATCGCGCCGCTGGCCTGCTTTCCACGCTTGGCGCCTGTGACCCGAACCCCCTTGCAGCGCACGGCGTCCCGCGAGACTTCGAGGGGGTTGTGCGCCAGGGAGGGCTGGAGGTCGGTGCACCAGCCCTCGCGGGTGGCCGCGCGGACGACCGGCCGGCCGTCCTTGACCGCGAGGTGGAGGCGGGCGGCTCGGGGGGTGGTGCCAAGCGGGGTGTACTCGACCAGGCGGTCCGGGTCCTGTGCGGCGGACGCTTCGAGCATGCTCTCCGGCACGGCGGCGATCTGGAGGGGGCGGTCGAACGCGGCGGCGACAAGGTCGGCCTGCTCCGGGGAGAAGCGGCGCTTGGCGTCCGGGTGGCCGGTCAGTTCCTCCTTCGCGGCGGCGAAGTCCCCGCCCGAGCGGGAGAGCGCGCCCATGAAGGAGGCGGCGGCGTCCCGGGCCACACCGGGGGCGGCCTCGCGGGTGGCCGCCGCGCGGCCGTCCAGCTTGGCCCGCTGGAAGGCATACGAGGTGAACTCGGCCGTGTTCTCGCCGTCCACGTCCCACGAGTGGATGGCGCGCCAGAAGCTCAGCCGCATCTCCTGAGCGATGTCCTGGGCGGCCTGGTGGCTGTCGCCCTCCATCTGCTGGGCCCGCTTCCGGGAGACGGAACGGGCAATGCCTTCCAGGTCGTTCAGGATCTCCTCCGTGGCGACGCGGCCCCGGTCGAGCTTGCCCATGCCGGTCAGAGCGGTCAGCGGCTTCGGGGTCTGGGCCTGGCGGATCAGGGAGGAGGGGATGCAGGGGGAAGGCATGGAAGTTCCTTGACGTGTACAGATCAGAAGAGAGGGCGTGCGCTATCGCAGGCGGGCTCAGGGCATGGAAAAGCCCCGTCCGGCACGACGGCCGAATCGGGGCACGAAGAGGCCCCTGCCGTTGGGTTTCAGCCGATCGGCAGGGGCCTAAAGACGGCCGCTGGAGCGACCGTTGGTATTAGGAAATCACTGCGCCTCGGTGGGCCGGAGAATCAGCTCGCGCGAGGTCGCAGGCAAAGAGGGCCATGTGATGGGGTAGGTCAAAGACGGGAAGACGCTCGTAGACCGCGCGCCCACCGTCGGGACTAACGGCCCTGTAGATGTGAAGCAGGTTGACTAAGGCCCGCAGGGCGAGGCACAGCAGGCAGGAGACGCGGGCCTCGCGCAGCGCCAGCTCTTGCATGACGCAGCGAGTGCTGGTGAGGCCCATGGCTCGTTGGATCTGCATGTAGTGTTCGCGGTTGATGATTTGGGCGATCAGTCGTCGCACCTTGGCCAGGCGCCGGAGCATGCAGAAGCGGCCGGTAGCACGCGATCGGCCGCCGCACTTCATCTGGCCCTCCGGGTGTGATCAAGAGTGTTCGTAGAGAAACTATTTACCTGGACATTAGATATCCTGAATGACCTTCGCAACATCTAAACCGGGACCTTTTCCCCAAGGAAAAGGTCCCGACTGCCCCATTTACCTGCAATCTTCACGGAACGTTAAGGCGAGGTGTGACCGGCTTCACTTGCCGTGCTTGCGCAGGTAGTCGGCCCCTTTGTCGAGACGACCGGAGGAGTCGCCGAAATGACCGAGAGCGCTGTTCTCCCCCCGGCACAGCAGGCGGCGGACGGCTTGGCCGTGCGGCTTGTCGTGGTCGTGGTCGACCACCAGGCGGTCCCCGGCGGCGGCCTTCTGTCCGCAGATCGCGCAGCGCCAGCGCTGCTGTCGGCCCATCCGTTCGTAGTCGGCCAGGGTGATCCCGTAGAGGCGGCGCAGCCGGGCGTCGCGGCGTTTGCGGACCACCTGCGGGTCGCGGTTGGCCTTGTGGTTGGCGGCCTTCACGCATGGCCGGCAGACGTTCGCCCGCCCGTTGGGGGCGCGTTTGCGCTTGCCGAACTGACCGAGGGGCTTCTCGTCGTCGCACGCCTCGCAGAACTGGGTGTGCGCGCTCTCCGGTTCACGCGGCATAGGCCCACTCCTTCGGCAGGCCGTAGCCGTCGGCCCAGCTCGGGCCGTAGACCTCGGCGTCGGTGTCCAGCGGCACCCCGAGCAGGTTCATCTTCATCGCCTCGGCGCACGCGCGGGCGACGTCCGCGGCCTCCTTCTTCGGGGCGGTGCCCACCACCTCGTCGTGCACCCACATGGTCAGGTACGGGGTGAGGCCCTGCTTGTCCATCGTGATCAGGGCTTGCCCCATCGTGTCGCGGGCGGTCGACTGGCAGGCGTAGGCCACCGACTTGTAGAGCTTGTCGCGGTCCAGGTGCAGCCGCCGGCCGGTGATGGTGGTCATCGTGCACTTCTCCGCGAGCGCGGTGCGCTGCATCTTCCGCGCCCACCGCTTGATGCCGGGGAAGGCCCGGCTGTAGCGCTGGAGGGTGTCGCGCATGACGTCCACCGGCTGGCCGGTCTGCTTGGCCAGCGTCGCGGCCCCGCCCTGGTAGGCGGTGCCGAGTCCGGCGATCTTCGCCAGGGTGCGCTGGGCCTTCGTGTAGCCGGTGCCGAACATCATCTCGGCGGCGAACCCGTGCAGGTCCGCGCCCGAGGCGATGGCCCGGATCATCCGGGACTCCCCGGACAGTGCGGCCAGCACCCGCAGTTCGACGGCCTGCTGGTCGACGGAGAAGTACATGTGCCCCGGCTCGGCGACCACGCTGCGGCGGATCTCCCAACCGTGGGAGGGAAGTTGGGCCATCGCGGGGTCGGAGTGCGAGGCGCGCCCGGTCTGGGCACCCAACGGGTTGATCTTCGGGTGGATGCGGTCGTGGCTGTCGCGGCCCGCCAGCATCGCCTGGGCGTAGCTGGTCGACCACTTGCCCGCCCTCTTCGCCCGGAGGACGGCGTCCGCGAGTGCGTTGGGCTCGCGCATGCCGAGCCGCTTCCAGTCCTGGTCGAGGTCCGCCAGCGGCAGCAGCACCTCCTTGGCGACCGACAGCGCACCGCTGTCCGTCTTCTCCGTCAGCCGCTCGCCCATCCCGAGCAGCGCGCCGGCCACCTGGTCGGGCGAGTTCACGGAGTCCACGCCGAAGCGGGCGGCCACCGCGGCGAACCTCTCCTTCTCGTCCGCGAGGCGACCGACCAGCCCCTCCGTGTACTCGGGGTCGACCAGCATGCCGGTGCGCTGCAACTTAGCGCACACCAGGGCGAGCTGATGCTCGTACGGCAGCAGCGCCGAGCGCAGACCCTCGGCCCGGTAGCGCTCCAGCAGCTTGGGCAGCAGCCGGGCGGCGAGCAAGGCGTCGAGACCGGCGTACAGCTCGAAGGTGGGGTGCGACAGGCTGATGCCCGCCCACCCGGTCGCCTTGGTCAGCCCGAGCCCGTTGAACACCTTCGTCAGGTCGCCCTGGGTGTCGGGCGCGGCCGGGTCGACGTACCAGGCCGAGAGGGGCTTGAGCGACAGGCCGACGCCACCCTCGTAGTCGTGGCGGCTGTCGAGAAGGTGGGCGGCCACCCGGGAGTCCTGGGCTCGCGGGTAGAGGTCTTCGAGCCGGATACCGAACTCGGTGTCGACCTTCAGCGCGTCGAAGCTCAGGTTGTGCGCGACGAGGTTGGGCAGCGCGGCCAGGGCTTCGATCGCAGCGGGGCGGAACGGGCCGCCGAGTTCGACGGGGATCACCCACGCGGTGCGGGTGTCGCCGAGCTGGACGAGCCGTATTCGGTCCGTCCACGCCAGGCCGGTGGTCTCGGTGTCGAAGCCGAGCAGGGTGCCGGCCGCCGCGTGGGCGGTCCACCAGGTGCGGAACTCCCGCAGGTCGGCCGCCCGTTCGGGGACCTTGATCTCGACCGGCTCTCCGGCCAGTCGGTACGGGTGTACCCGCATGTGCTCGCTTCCTAGTAGTCGGTGGTGGTGTCGAAGACGCCCGGCCCGGCGGGCGGCTGGTCGGCGAAGCGCACGCCCAGCAGCACCCGACCCCGGGTCATGCGGTGCTGGCGGATACCGCGCTCGTCCAGCGCGGAGATGAATCCGCGGCGGGTCCACGCCTTCTCGCCCTGGGCCTCGCACCAGTCGCGGTACGCGGTGTAAGCGTCCTGGCTCGGGACGTGGCTCTTGTCGCTGTCGACCTTCACCAGGACGTCCGTCAGGAACTCCGCCAGCGCGTCCGAGTTCTCCTTGAAGTTGGAGGTGGCGGTCTTGATGCAGTCGGGCTCCTTCAGGCCCTCGGCGTACCAGGCGACGGCCCCGGCGACTGCCCAGGCGGCGATGCCCTCGGCCTCCCCACGCAGCGTCTCGAAGATCGAGTGGTCCCGCTCGTCCGGCTTGAAGAAGCGGTCGAACTTGATCAGCTTCACCCGGCGCCAGAGGCCGGCGTCCTGCGAGCGGAAGGCCGGGGTGTGGTTGGAGGCCAGCCACAGGAGGAAAGTCGGCTGGTAGGTGAAGAAGTTCTCACGCATGAAGCGGGCGGTCAGCTTGTCGCTGCCGGTGGCGCGCTTCAGCACGGACTCGCTCATCGGCTTCCCGGCCTCGCCCTCGCTGGCCATCACCATCCGGGCCCCGCGCAGCGCGGCCAGGTCGGCGGGGATCGAACTGCCCCGGTCTTCGAACGTCTCGAACCTGGTCGTCTCGGACAGCGCGTCGAACACGTACGACAAGGTGTCCAGGAAGACCGACTTGCCGTTCGCGCCGACACCGACCAGCACGGCGAACGCCTGCTCCGCCGTGCTGCCCGTGATGCCGTACCCGCACAGGCGGTGGATGTAGGCGGGCATCAGCGGCTCGTTGGGGAACACCTCGTCCAGGAACCGCAGCCAGCGCGGGGCCTTCGCCTGCGGGTTGTAGTCCCACGGCAGCGACTTGGTCAACATGTCCGCCGGGTCGTGCGGGCGGAGGATGCCGGTGCGCAGGTCCACGGTCCCGTTGGCGAAGCTCAGCAGGTGCGGCTGGTGGTCGAAGTCGTCCACCGAGCAGTTCACCCCGCGCACCGACGCCAGCTCGCGCATCAGGTCGTCAATGCGCCTCGCCATGGTGAAGCCCTTCGCGGCCTTCGCCAGCGGGAGCGCGGCGACCTGCTTCTCGTACTCGGCATCCAGCGCGTCCCCGGCCAGCTTGAGTGCCAGGGCCTCGCGGATGACCGCCTTCTCCCTGGCCAGGGTCTCGACCATCGCCGCGCCGAGGTCGTGGGCGGCCTGGCGCACCAGCACCTCCGAGCGCACCCAGTGCGTCCCCGACCAGCAGTGGAAGCCCACGCCGTCGGCGTAGCGGATACCGTTCTTGGTGTACTGCACCAGGGCGTGGGCGTTGACGATGTCGCTCGCCCCGTACCGGGACGCCGCCTCGCGGTAGGCGGCCACCGCCTTGGCCGGGGGCAGCGTCAGCGCCGCCTTCTCCGGCGCGTAGGGGGCGGTCAGGCTGTCGATGGCGTACGCCGTCATCGGGTCTCTCTCCATACTGCGTAGTCCTTGAAGCCCTCGGGCAGCGTCAACTGCCGGGCGGTCACCTCCCGTTGGTGGAGGGCGGCGAGGATGGTCCGGGTGAACTCCCGGCCGGAGCGGTCGTTGTCGCCGCACACCCGCACGTCGCGGCCGGCCAGTCCGGCGGCCAGCGCGTCCAGCGTGCTGGGGTCGTTGTTGAGCAGCGCGGCCCCACGCACCCCCACGGCGTTGTAGCCATCGGCGACGATCGCCAGCGGGTCCGACAGGCCCTCGGCGACCACCCACGGCGCGGACGGGTCCGGCCCGGGGAACACCCCGAAGCGCTGCCACTCGAACCCGTCCGGGTTGGCCAGCGAGATCCACCGGCCGGGGCAGCGCCCCGAGAGGTCCCGGCCCTGGGCGCCCCTGGCCACTCCCGCGAAGTCGGCCATCGGCACGACGAGGCGGGGATACCGGACGAACGAGGTCGGCACCCACTCGGGGCACGGCTGCGGACCCGGCCACCAGCGCAGGCCCAGCCGGTCCTGCTCGGCCACCGGCAGGCCGAAACGGTGCTGCGCGTAGCCGACAGCCGGAGCGGCGTCGTCACCGGCCGGCAGGGAGTCCAACCACACCCGCAGCCCAGCCGTCAGGAACGGCGAGGCGGGTTCGGGCCGGGCCTCGGCGACGGCGACCAAGCCCGCAGGGTCGACGTTGAACAGGTGCCTCGGCAGCAGCCCCATCCCGGCGACGATGTCTTCGAAGGCGCACCCGGCGCGGCAGGCCAGACCCACCATGCCGGACGTCTTCAGGTTGATCCACAGCGACGGCTTGCCGTCGTCGTGGGCCGGGCAGCGGGCGACCCACTCGCCGCTCTGGTAGTCCCGCCACTCCTCCAGGCGGTCCAGGATCGCCGACATGCGCACGGCTCTCTCCTCTTCTGTTAGTAACCGGCCTCCCGCAGCGCGCGGACGATCGCGGCGTGCGTGCGGATCGAGGTGACGGCGTACCCGTCCTCGGTCCGGGCGCGGGGGCGCTTCACGTACGCGACGCCGAACGGCATCCCGGCGTTCTTCGCCTCGGCCTCGGCCTGGCGGACGTACCCGGCCAGGTCGTACGACTTCTCGGCCTTGCACTCCCCGGCGAACGGGCGCACCCCGAGGTCGCCGATGTCGGCCCCGCCCTCCTGGACGTTGCGGCGGACGTTGTCCGGGTCCAGCGGGTCCTTCCAGCGGACGGCGCGGTCCCCGCCCTTCCACAACTCCCGGTACTGGCCAAGTTGTTCGTTCAGGTAGTCGGCCACCGCGGTTTCCCAGCCGGTGCCCTTCGCCTTGTTCCGGTTGGCCACTAGACGGTCACCACCGCGAGGGCCGCGCCCCGGAAAACGGCCAGGCCGGCGGCCTCCCAGTAGCGGGAGAAGTCCGGGCGCTCGCGGGCGTCGTGCAGGAACAGCAGCCGGTCACCGGGACCGGCGCGGCGCAGGTCGCCGAGCGCGGGGGCGATGCCCAGCCCGATGCGGTAGGTCACGTCTCCTCCGGCGGCCGGGCCTCGCGGAAGTCGACGGTGTGGGCGGCGTCAGAGGCGCGCAGCAGGCGGCGCGGGTGAGCGCCCTCGGCGGCCAGCGCCCGGGTCCGGGCGTGCAGCGCGGTGCGGCGCTGGTCGGGCGGTATCCGCCACAGCGGCGTCGTGGTGTCGTTCACCGGCTCAGCCCTGCTCGGGCAGGTGCGACCAGGACGTCCGGTCGGCGATGTGGCGGCACGCCCGTTCGGAGATGCCGAACGCCTCGGCCAGCGCGGCGAGGTTGGCGCCCAGGTCGGCGGCGCGGCGGATCGCGGCGACCTTGCGTTCGGTCAGCTTCGCCTGCGAGTTGCGGGTGCCGCTCTGCGGGCGGCGCGGGGTGTCGCGGAAGGCGGCGCGCATGATCTCCTGCGCGCGGTCGGTGGCGGCCAGCGGGTTGATCAGGCGGGCCGGGATCGGCTCGGTGCCGGTCGTGGTCTGCACGGGGTTCTCTCTCCGGGAAACGGGAGCGGGACCGGCCTCCGAGGAGACCGGTCCCGCTG
>NZ_JBHUWH010000148.1:0-16378 GCF_042670125.1 Kitasatospora sp. NPDC057198
CGCGCGCCCTCCGCCCCCGGACCCTCCACCGCCGGACCCTCCGCCCACGCCTCGACCGCCGACACCCGCAACTCCCCTCCGACCACGGCGGAGACCGCCCCCACCAGCGGCGACGCTACCGCTCCCGGCGGACGCCGCCGCGCCCGGGGCCGCCCACCGTTCCCGCCGGCGCCGCAACGGCATCCGCCGCGGCGGTCGTCGGATCCGCCGGCCGGGCCGCCCGTGGGTGGGCGCGCACCAGGGGCCGCTACTCGTCGTCGTCCGTCCCGACGGCGCCGGCCGAGCGGAGGGAGCGCCCGAGATCTCCGGTGAGGAGGCGGGGGTGCCGCCGCCACCACCACAGGTCAGGGCCCGGAAGCCGGTGGAACCGGTCGAGCGCCTGGCCGTCGTCATAGACGGTCGCGGCTCGGTACCGGTCGTCCACGGCTCTGATCTGCGGGGTCCACAGCTGGACGATGTGCTCGTCCAGCAGCAGCCACGCCTCGTGCAGCCAGTTCCGGCAGTAGAGGTCGTTGGTGTACTCGTAGACGTCGTCGTGGTAGCCGCGCTCGACCGAGTCCACCAGGGCGGCCCACGCCTCCACCCGACCGGCGACCGTGAACGCCGCCCGCCAGCCGCGCCGCCGCAACAGCTCTCCCACTTCGCTTTCGGTGGACACGGCCACGAGGCTTTCACGCCGCGACCGTCCGGGCCACCGAAATCCGCAGGACGGTACGCGAGTCGATGCCCGCTTTCGCACGGGGTCGGGACGACTGCTCCGGCGGACCGGCGAGAATGGCCGCATGGACGTACTGGGCGGGGCGCTGGAGCGGGCGGCTGCGGACGGCGATGTGGTGGACGGCTGGCTCCAGGGGCTGGCGGGCAATCAGGCGCTGCCGGTGGAGGTGCTGGCCCGGCTGCTGGAGTTCGACGAACTGCCGGCGTCGAGCCTTTGGCTTCGGAGCAGGACCTTGGACACCGCGGCGACGGAGCTGCTGGTGGCTTCGCCAGAGATCCGGCACCGGTTGGACGTGACGGAGAACGCGACGGCGGACGTCGAGGTGCTGGCCCGGCTCGCGCAGGATCCGGAACCCCGGGTCCGGTTCGTGTACGCGGTGATGCTCTTCGAGTACAAGCGCCGCATCCCTGCGGGGGTGCTGGAGATCCTGGCGCAGGACCCGGACCCGAAGATCCGGCGGATCGTCGGCGAGAGCGAGCAGCCGCCCGCCGCGGTGCAGGAGCCGCCGACCGCACTGACGGCGGATCAGCGGGTGGCGCACCCGGATCCGGCGGTGCGGATGAAGGCCGCCGCCGATCCCGAGGTGCCGACCGTCCTCGCCCTGCGGCTGGCGGAGGATCCCGACAACGACGTCCGGCTCGCGGTGTCGATGCGGGAGGAGCTGACGGAGGAGCAGCGCACCGCGATTCCGTGCACGGTGTGGCAGGACTTCTGGTCGCCGCCGCCCTGGATCGCACGGCAGGCGACCGATCCGGATGCGGCCCGCCGGATCGCGAGGTCGGCGCACGTGGGGCTGCGGCGGGTGCTCGCGGCTCAGCCGCACCTGGCACCGGACGTGGTGGCCCTGCTGGCGGCGGACGAGGACGAGCGGGTGCGGCGCACGCTGGCCGAACGGTGCGAGGACGCTCCGCACGAGCTGCTGGTGGAGCTGTACGCCACGGTGCAGGACCGGTACTGGTCGGGGTACCGTCACCACCGCAACTTCGCCCGGCCCGGGTTGGCCCGGTTCGCCGAGGACCCCGACCCGCGGCTGCGGCGGGCCGCGCTGGACGATCCGGAGGCCGGGCCGGAGCTGGTGCTGCGGCTCGCCGACGACCCCGAGGTGGGCGGCTGGGCGGTGTGCGATCCCCGGCTGCCCGCCGACGAACTGCTCCGGCGGCTCACCCTGCCGGCCCATGCCGCGGCTGCCGCAAGCAATCCGGCACTGCCGGTTGCGGTCATGCACCTCCTGCTGGACCTCGCTCGGGCACGCTGACCGGCAGGACGCCCGCCCCGTACCACCGCGGAGCGCGGGGCGGCGAAGACCGCGGGGCCGCGAAGACCGCGGGCTCGAGACGGCGGTACGTGAGCCGGTGCCCGGTGTTCGGTGCTGCGGTCCGGGTGATCGGGCCGCTCCTGGGCCCGCCGGGCGAAGTTGCGGTGGTGACGGCCGCGGCCCGGTGAACAGTCCTGGCTCGCGTCCGGTCGGAATTCCGCGCCCGGTCAGGCGCTTCCGTTCGATGCGGACGTTGTCGACGCCGCCCGGAAGGGGATCCAGTGCCGCGCCAGGCAACCCTCGCCCCGTCGCGACTCCCCAGCCCCGAGGGAGGCTGGGAGGTGCCCCCTCGGCACGCGCCCTCCTTGCCCGCCGCCGGGCAGGAGGGGCCGCCCGCCGCACCGGACGCCGCTCCTCGACGGGCGAAGGCCGCCTGACGCGGCACTAGCATGCGGACCATGGCACACGACATCCGCAACCTGGACCCGGCCTACCTCGCCTTCTGGCGCGAGTACCAGCTGTGCACCCTCACCACCCTGCGCCCCGACGGCACCCCGCACGTCGTCCCGGTCGGCGCGACCTTCGACCCGGCCACCGGCACCGCGCGGGTGATCAGCAGCCGGGAGAGCCGCAAGGTCCGCAACGTGCTCGCCGCCGGCGAGGCCGGGCAGCGGGTCGCGCTCTGCCAGGTCGACCGGGCCCGCTGGGCCACCCTGGAGGGCCGGGCCGTGATCCGGCAGGACGCGGAATCCGTCGCCGACGCCGTACGCCGCTACACCGAGCGCTACCGGCAGCCCCGGGAGAACCCCGAGCGGGTGGTGATCGAGATCGCCGTCGACCGCGCCCTCGGGCGGGCCTGACGGGGCGCCGGGGAGGCAGCGGGTCCGCAGGACCGGGAAAGGGGCGGGTGCCGGTGGCGCCCGCCCCTTCGGCGTTCCCCGATCCCGGTCACTCTCTTGTGCCAAATGGTCTGTGATGCAAAGCTGACTGCATGACAGACGCCTCGGTGCCGCTGCCCGGCACCCCCCGTGAAGTCCTGTCCGGTCTCGGCGAGTTGACCAGGAAGGTGCGGGCGGTCCAGCGCGACGCGTGGATCCCGCTGCTGCTGTTCGGCCTGGTCACCCTGGGCGGAGTCCCGGTCGGCCGGCTCACCTGGCGCCAGGAGACCGTCCTCTGCCCCGACGGCGGGCCCGGCCCCGGCGACCCCTGCACGCTCACCCGCCAGGGCTCGCCCGCCTACTGGGCGCTCGCCCTGCTCGCCGCGTACGCCGCCACCGCCCTCTGGTGCCTGCGCCGTGCCCGCCGCCGCGGCGTCGACACCCCCGTGCGCCCGTACGTGCTGGCCGGGGCCGCCGCCGTCGCCGCCCTCGCCGCCACCACCTGGTGGGGCGCCAACCAGCCCGCCCCCGGCGCCGACCTCGACTTCTGGGGCCTGCACCTGGCCGCGAACACGCGTGGCACCCTGCTGCTCCAGCGGTTCCTCGGCGGGGCCGCCGCGATCGGCGTGCCGCTGCTCGTGCTGGCCCGGATCGAACGCGGCCGGGCGCTGGCCCTGTTCGCCCTCGGCTACCTGCTGATCGAGCTCACCCCCGTCACCTTCGGCTGGTGGGGCCACGGCGCCGGGCCCTGGTCCGCCGCCACCCAGCACGGCGTCCCCGCCCTCTACCTGCTCACCGGCGCCCTGCTGTTCGGCCTCGCCGCCCGCCGCGCCCGCCCGCAGGCCGCCGGATGACCGCCGCAAAGACCCCCGTCGAGCGCCCCGGGAGCCCCGCCGGGAGCCCCGCCGAGGCCGAGCAGCACCCCGCCAAGGCCCTGGACGACACCGTCCACCAGCGCGTCCGCCTCGGCATCCTCACCGTCGCCCACCAGGCCCGCCGCGCCGAGTTCGGCTTCCTGCGCACCGCCCTCGACCTGACCGCCGGAAACCTCGGCCAGCACCTCACCGTCCTGGAGAAGGCCGGCCTGGTCGCCGTCGAGAAGGGCTACGAGGGCCGCCGCCCCCGCACCTGGATCACCCTCACCCCGGCCGGCGAACACGCCCTGCGCGAGGAGGTCGCCCAGCTCAAGCGCCTGATCCGGCAGATCGAGGCCGCCGACGGCACCTGACGCCCCGCCAGGCCCCACCCGGCCCGGCCCGCGCGAAACCCGGGTGCGCCCCCGTCCGGCCGGATGCCAGACTGCGCCGGTCACCCGCGTCCGGCCGGGCCGGACCGCCCGGAGGGGGAAACCGATGTCCAAGTTCGAAGTGCTCGTCGTCCTGCCGCCGACACCGCCCGAGCAGTACGAGGAGGTGCTCGCCGAGGCGATGGAGCCCTACTCCGACCTGGAGGGCAGGTACGACGCCGAGGACCCGAACGGCGTCCCCTGGGTCGAGGAACTGCGCGCCACCGGCGCCCTGCCCCCGGACGCCGAACTGACCTGGGCCCAGGTCGCCGAGACGCACAACTCCACGCACGGCTACGGCCCCCTGGACAGCCGGGCGCTGTACCTCGACGGGGACGGCCGGGGCTTCTGGCAGCGGGAGTGGAACCCGAACGGGCAGTGGGACGCCTACCTGATGTACCGGACCGAGGGCGCGCACTTCCCGTACCGCCCGGAGGCCACCGGTGATTCCAGGCTCTGGGGCCTCGACTACCCCGAGGGCTACGGCCGGCCGGACCGGCTGGCCGCCCTGCCCCGCCGCTGCGACGGCGGCCCGCGCGGCCTGCTCGACCTCGAGACGCTGCGCGAGGCCGCCGCCCGCTTCGCCGCCGAGGACCACGACGCCTGGGCCGCCGGCGGCGAAGAACCCCCGCACTGGCCGTTCCGGTTCACCGACGACCGAGCCCGGAACATCGCCCGAGCCCGCGCCTCCGCCGCCCCCGGCTACGCCCTGCTCCGCCTGGACGGCAGCTGGACCGACGCCGACGACTGGCGGCGCAGCCCGATGGACGACCCCGACGACTTCTGGCGCTACACCAACGACTACCTGGACGCCCTCGCCCCGGACGCGGTGGTCCTCTCCGTCTCCTGCCACTGCTGACCGCACCGCCCGCACCACGCTGCTCGCACCACGCTGCTCGCACCGCACCGTTCGCACCGCACTGTTCGCACCGCACCGTACTGTTCGCACCCGAGGGAACCACCGATGTCGCACTACGAAATGCTCGTCGTCCTGCCGCCGACGCCGCCCGACCGCTACTACGAGGAGACCGCCGCCCGCCTCGCGCCCTACCGGATCGAACTCGAGGTGCCCGAGTACCGGGCCTACGCCGCCGAGCGGCCGCAGGACGAGGGCTGGGTCCGGGGCATGCGGGAGAACGGGACGCTGCCGGAGTGGGACGGCCTCAGCTGGGCCGAGGTCGCCGAGACCGTCAACCGCAGGCTCGGCCACCTGCCGGGCGACCCCGACCACGTGTACGTCGACGAGGCGGGGCGCGGCTACTTCCTCAGCACCTACAACCCCCGGGGCGAGTGGGACTACTACAGCCTCCACCAGCAGGACGGCCCCTACCTGCTGCACCTCCCGGAGGCCGCCGGGGACCCGCGCCTGCTCGTCCACGACGACTACGAACCCGACCCGGAACGCGACGGACTGCACGGCCTGCCGCACCGCTGCGACGGCGGCCCGCGCGGGCTGCTGGACTTCGAGGCGCTGCGCGACGCCCACGCCCGGACCATCGGGCGGCGGCACGACGAATGGGTCGCGTCCGGCGGTCCCCGGCCCTGCTGGCCGTTCCCGTTCACCCCCGACCGGGCGGAGAACCTCGCCCTGGCCCGCGCCTCCGCCCTGCCCGGCTACGCCCTGCTGCGGATGGACGGCAACTGGACCGACATCAGGCGGCGCGGCGACTCGGCGGCCTACTGGCAGGAGACCAACGACTACCTGGACGCCCTCGACCCGGACGCCGTGGTCCTCGCGGTCTCCTGCCACAGCTGACCGGCTCGGCTCTCCGGCCCCCGGCTCAGCTCCCGGCCCGGTCCCGGGCCAGCAGGGCGGCGAGCGCGGCGGCCCCCTCCAGCAGGGCCAGCGAACGGGCGGTCAGCCCCTCGTCGCGGGCCGCCAGCGCCGCCGTGACCGCCACCGGGCCGCGGGCGCCGCGCAGTTCGGGCAGCAGGGCCCGCAGCGGCCCGATCCGGTGCCCGGCCAGGCGCAGCTGGTGGACGATCCGGGCGTCGCGGACCTGGGCCGGAGTGTAGCGCCGGGTGCCCCGCACCGGATCGCGGTCGGGGACGACCAGGCCCTCCGCGTCCCAGTGCCGCAGCGCGGAGGGGCGCATGCCCAGGGCGGCGGCGAGCTCCGAGACGCCCATCGCGTCCGAGGCGCGCACCTCGCCGATCGGCTCCCCGGCGATCGCCCCCGCCGCCTCCCGGGCCAGCCGCAGCCGGGCCCGCTCCGCGTCCAGCCGGGCGTGCGCCGCGTCCAGCAGCGCCAGCGCCTCCGCCCGGGGCGGCCGGTGGAAGGCCCGGACGATCCGCCCGGCCTCGGCCGGGCCCGCGCCCGCCGCCAGCGCCCGGTAGGCCAGCGCGGAGTGCAGGTGCACCTCCGTGTAGGCCCGGTACCCGGCCGGAGTGCGGTCGGCGGGCGGCAGCACCCCGTCCCGCTCCAGGTTGCGGACCAGCTGCACCGAGCAGCCGGCGCGCCGTGCCACGTCCACCGTCCGCAGCACCCCCGAGTTGAGACTTTGCACCCCGATCCCCGCCTTTCGACCGCCGAAGTCTCCACAAGCACGTGAATGCCACGCTAGAGCACATGACCATGGACGAGATCATCGACTTCACGGCCGGCCTCGACGGCGTCCTGACCCTGCGCCCCGCCCCTGGCGACGGCACCCCGGAGATCAGCTGGGGCGACACCTTCTTCTACTACGCCCCCGACGGCGTCCTCCCGAAGACCGGCCAGCCGTTCGCGACGGTCGTCACCAAGAACTACCCCGGCGACACGACCTCCCGCCTGGACCGGCCGGGCGCCTACCGGGTCAACATCGCCGCGGGGAGGGAGGAGTTCGTCCGCCGGACCGGTCACGGACCGGTCCCCGGGCCGACCTCCGGGGCCGATGACACCGTGATCGCCCACCCCGTCTACGCCGCCGCCGGCTGGCTGGCCGTGGTGAACCCGGCCGGGCGCACCGCCGAGGACGTCCGCGAACTCCTTTATGCCGCCCACCAGTTGGCCCGCGCCCGGTACGAGCGACGGGCCCGACCGGGGGAGTGACGGCGGGGGTGATGGTGGGGGGAAGGCGGGGGGTGGCGGTGGGGGGATTAGCAACTGAGGTTGACTATGGCGGGCAGTCAACCTACGTTGCTCCCATGCCGCTGGACGACACCCCCCTCCCCGCCGACCCGGCCGACGCGCTGGCCGCCGTCGCCGCCCTGCGCCGGCTCGCCGACCGGCTGGAGGACGCCGCCGTCGAACAGGCCATGCGGGCGGGCTGGAGCTGGCCGCAGGTCTCCGAGGCGCTCGGCGTCACCCGGCAGGCCGTCCACAAGAAGCACGCCAAGCGGCTGATCGCCGGCGGCGTCACGCTGAGGAGGCGCGGCGAATGAGCGCGTTCGACCACTACCTGCACGCGGTCCTGCTCAGGGCCGCCGACGAGGCCCGGCTGGACGGTTCGGCCACTACCGACGCCCACCACCTGCTGCTCGCCCTCGCCACCACCGACTCCGACCGGCAGACCGGCCGGCAGCCCGACACCGCCGCCCGGCTGCTGGCCGCCGCCGGACTCGACCGGGACGCCGTGCGGGCCGCGCTGGACCGGGAGTTCGAGCACAGCCTGCGGACGGTCGGCGTCAGCCCGGACGCCCACGGCCTGCCCGCCCCCACCCCGGGCGGCGAACGGCCCCGGCTGGGGGCCTCCAGCAAGCTCGCCATGGAACGCGGCTTCACCGCCGCCCGCAAGAAGGACCTCACCTCCGCCCACCTGCTGCTCGGCGTCCTGTGCGCCGAAGTCGGCACCGTGCCCAGGGCGTTGGCCCTGTCCGGTGTCGACCGCACCGGGCTCGCCCGGCGGGCCCAGGCCGCGATCGACCGCCGGGAGACCGACCACCGGCGCACCGACGACTGAACCGTCCGACCACTGAACCGTCCGACCACTGAACCGCCCGGGGCCAGGGGGACCCGCCACCGTGCAACGACACGACACCGACGCCGACACCGGTACCGGTGCTGACGCCGACACCGGCTCCAGCACCGACGCCGACACCGACGCCGACACCGACTCCAGCACCGACCGGCCGGAGATCCGGCGGCTGCTCGAACGGGCCGTCACCGGGGGCGGGATCCCCGGCATCCTGGTCGAACTCCACGACGGCCCGCACCGCTGGCGCGCCACCGCCGGGGCGGCCGACACCGCGACCGGACGGGTGCGCACCCCGCAGGACAGGTTCCGGGTCGGCAGCATCACCAAGACCTTCACCGCCACCGTCGTCCTCCAGCTCGCCGCCGAGGGGCGGATCGGCCTGGACGACCAGGTGACCGACCAACTGCCGCTCCCCGAAGCCGAACTGGCCGCCGGGGTGACCGTCCGGATGCTGCTCGACCACACCAGCGGCGTCCCCAGCCACACCGACGACCCGGCCGCACTCGACCGGTACGCCACCCACCCGCCCGGGACGCTGCTGGAGATCGCCGCCGCCCGCCCGCGCACGTTCGCCCCGGGCACCGGCTGGGCCTACTCCAACACCAACTACGTCCTGGCCGGGCTGCTGGTCGAACGGGCCACCGGCCGCACCCTGGCCGCCGAGATCGACCGGCGGATCAGCCGCCCGCTCGGCCTGACCGGCACCCGCCTGCCCGCCGCCGGCGAGCACGGCCTGCCCGCCCCGCACGCCCGCCACTACACCAGGCTCTTCCGCACCGACCCCGGCGCGCCCGTGCTGGACGCCACCGAACTCGACCCCGCCCCGTTCTGGGCCTCCGGCGACCTGGTCTCCACCGCCGCCGACCTGAACCGCTTCCTGGCCGCGCTGCTCACCGGCCGCCTGCTGCCGCCCGCCCAGCAACGGCAGCTGCTCACCACCGTCCCCACCCGGGACTGGCTCCCCGGCGCCGCCTACGGCCTCGGCATCTGCGCCCTCACCCCGCCCGGCGGCACCGAGCCGCTCTGGGGGATGGGCGGCGCCACCTTCGGCTCCTGGACGTACGCCTTCGCCACCGCCGACGGCACCCGCCGGCTCACCGTCAACACCAACGGCGACTGGACCGACCCGGCGAGCGGCTGGGACGACCCGATCGGCGTCTTCACCGACCTGCTCGCCCTCGCCCTCCCCCGCGAGCGGCCGGCCGTCAGGCCCGAGCCGTGACCACGTGGAAGGTGACGGCGGCCAGGAAGTGCCCGGTCGCCAGGTGGGTCAGCCAACGGTCCGCGTCCTCGGCCGTGAAGTAGCCCGCCGCCACCGCCCGGTGGGTGACCCGCTGCAGGCCCAGCACCCGGTCGGCGGCCGACACCTCGCGGAACACCGGGGTGAGCGGCCGCACGTCCACCACCTCCAGCCCCGACTCGGCGGCCAGCCGCGGCAGTTGGCTGCCGATCCGGGCGTTGCGCACCGCCTGGTCGGTGACGTACCGGGTGTACGCGGCGGTCAGCGCCGCGTCCGGGTGGTCGACGGTCAGCGTCCCCCAGTCCGGCTCGCCCAGCACCAGCAGCCCACCCGGCCGCAGCACCCGGCGCGCCTCGCGCAGCGCCAGCGCCGGATCGGCCACGTGCTGCAGCACCCGGTCGGTGCGGGCCCGGTCGCAACTCCCGTCCGCCAGCGGCAGTTCGTGCAGGTCGCCCAGTCGGACGCCGACCTGCAACAGGTGCCCGGTCCGCTCGGCGGCGGCGTCCACCGCCTCCCGGTCGTGGTCCACCCCCAGCACGGTGCCCGCCGGGCCGACCGCCTCGGCCAGCGACGCCAGGTCGGTGCCCGGTCCGCAGCCCAGGTCGACCACCGTCTGCCCGCGTTCGACCGCCAGGGCCGCCAGCATCACCGACTTGTACTCCCGGCCGAGTTCGGAGACGGCCAGCCGGTCCAGGTAGGCGATCGGATCGGGCGGCACGGACTCGAACACACGGGAGGTCATGACGCGAAGTCAATCAAACCAGCCCCCGTCAGGGAAGATCCCCCCGCCCCTCACCTCCCGCGACGAGGCACGGCAAGGGGCGCACGCCGGGCCGGGGGGCGCACCTCCCGGCCCCGGCCGGGCACCGGACGCCCCTTCCGGACACCGAACGCCCCGGCCGGCCGCCACGAGCCCCCGGCCGGCCCCCATGAGCCCCCGTCCCGCGAGCCCCCGCTCAGGACACCAGCGGCCCGTCCGCCGACTCGGTCAGCGTCACCGTGCACAGCCCGCCGCGCTCGGCGACCACGTCCGTCACCGTCAACTGGGTGCCCGGCAGCAGGATGTACTCCTCCTCCTCGGTGAACGCCGAGAACTCCCGGATGCCCACCGCCCGAGCCGGGCGCACCTCGAACAGGGTGCGCTTGCCCCGGCTGCCCAGGAACGAGCGGGCCACCTCCGGGCGCGAGGTGCACGAGGAGACGCCCCACCAGGTCACCGTCCGCCCCAGCGGGTACTGCGCCCGCAGGTCCAGCGCGACGCCGCGCCACAGCGGCTCCGGGCGCACCGGCAGCCGGCCCACCGCGTCGAACAGCAGCCGCAGGTACGGCAGGTACGGGGTCAGCCGGGCCCGGTCCGGGTGGCGCAGGGCCGCGTTCAGCTCCCGGTAGAACGCCGACTCGCAGGTGTACAGGTGCAGCGCCGCCACCGCCTCCGCGTCCAGCCCGCCCGCCGCGGAGCCCGTTGCGGAGCCCGCCGCGGCGTCCGCGTGCCGCTTGCCGAACTCGTGCGCCGAGCCGACGTGCCGCTCCAGGCCGCGCAGCAGCCCCGCGACCGGCTCCACCGCCTCCCGGAAGCCCAGCCGCTCCAGGTCGAACACGCCCGTGACGGGCGGCAGTTCGAGGCCCTCGTCCTTCACCGAGGCGAGCCGCTCCAGGTACAGCTGGTGCAGCTCCATGGTGGAGGCGATGAACGCGCCCATCCGGGAGGCCGTCCCCTCGTCGGTGCGGCCCTCGGCGGCGGCCGCGGCCTGCCAGCCCGCGCTGGGCAGCCAGTCCACCGGATCCGCGCCCAGGCCCTCCAGGGCCGCGTTGACCTGCGCGAAGTGCTCGCCGTCGCAGAAGACGTCACCCTGCGCCGCCGGGTTCGGGTGGTCGATGTGCCGCACCTGCACGTCCGGGTAGCGCCGGGCGATCCACTCCACCGACTGCTTCAGCGCCCGCGCGTGCGTCCCCCACCAGGCGAACACCACCCCGCGGTCCTCCTCCGGACCCTCCTGCTTGGCCCGCAGGATCTCCTCCACGATCGTCGTCGCCACCGGCTTCCAGAACTTGGTGTGCGCCGCGGGGGAGGTCGAACCGTCACTGCTCGCCGTCAGTGCCGCGTTCAGCAGCAGCACGCCCTGGGTCAGCATCGCCTGGAACCACTCCGGCGGCTGCACGGTGCCGTGCTGTGCCAGCAGCGCCCGCAGGTCGGCGATCGGCGTCTTCTTCGGGATGCCGTACTTCCACATCGCCGCCGCCTTGATGATGCAGCGGATGCTCACCACCCGGCCGAACTGGCTGTCCGCCCAGTTCTGGAAGGTGTTGTCGAACATCGCGATGCCGGTCGCGCTCTCCGGCCGCGGGTACGGGTTCTGCCCGAACACCACGACCTTCCACTTGCCCGGCGGGTTCGGCTTCAGCGCCTGGAACGTCAACTCCCGTACCGGCACCACGTCCTGAGGACGGTTCGGCCCGATGAACGAGGCCGCGTCCCGATTCAGCTCGATCGACCGCTTCAGCACCGGGAACCACTCCTCGCCACCGCCCTTGAACAGCTCGGCGAGCCCCAGCGGGTCGTTCGGGTCGGCGGCGGGCGGCGTGGGCTCGGACATGGCGGACTCCAACCGGGAGAGGGTACGGGAGGCGGTGCGATCGAAGATCACGCTAGGCCACGCCGCCGACAGGCCGCAGGGCCGGCCCTGTCAGTGCCCACCGGTAACGTCGGAACCGACAACGAGCCCCCGGCCGAACGGAGTTCGCCCGTATGACCGTCAAGCACGCCCCGAAGCCGCTGCGCGTGGTGCTGACCGACCTCAACACCGACGTGGTGGACGCCTGGCGCACCGCGTTCGCCGGCACCCCGGGCGTGGAGATCCGCACCGGCTCGATCCTGGACGTGGACGTCGACGCCTGGGTCACCCCCACCAACTCCCGCGGCCTGATGAACGGCGGCCTCGACGCGGTGATCAAGCGGCACCTCGGCGCGGGCATCCAACTGCGCGTCCAGCGCGCCATCCGCGACGGCCACGGCGGCACGCTCGAGGTCGGCGGCGCCGTCTGCGTGCCCTCCGGCGCGGCCGTGCCCCGCTTCCTGATCTCCACCCCCACCATGCGCACCTCCGCCCAGAACGTCAGCCAGACGCTGAACGTCGCCCTCGCCTGCGCCGCCGCCTTCCAGGCCGTCCACCGGCAGAACGCCGCCACCCCCGGCAGCATCGCCTCCGTCGCCCTGGTCGGCCTCGGCGCCCAGACCGGCCAGGTCCCCGCCCAGGTCTGCGCCAACCTGATGTGGACCGGCCACTCCCTGTTCGAGGACCACGAGTTCACCGACGAGGACGACCTGCGCACCACCGTCACCAGCCAACTCGACGACCTCCTCGCCGCCGACCGCCCGCACCGCCTCACCGTCCCCACCACCGCCCGAGGCACCCGCCGCCGCTGACCCCACCCAGCGGGCACCCCCGCCCCGAGGGCCGAGAGCCTCCGCGCGTGGACATCCGACCCTGTCCCGCCCCGCCCCGCCCTGCCGCGCGCAGCGCTTCCTTCCGGAGCCCGAGGGTTGAGGCCCCTCCGGTGCGGACATCCTCAGCTGAGGGGGAGTCAGGGGGCGGGCATGAGCGTGTGGCAGACTGCTGGGCTGGTGGCCCTTCCGGTGTTGGCCGGGTGGTCCGCGTTACGGATCGTCGCGCGGCAGGGGTCCCGTGCGCTGGACTACGTCTCCGCGCTGTTCTGGTCGGCCGTCGCGATCGGGTCGGGTCTCGGTGACGGCCCCGGCTGGCTGCTGGTGGCCGGCTGGGTCACCGTCGTCGCCACCGCGCTTGCGCACCTGCTGGTGGTTCTCGCCCGCCGGTTCAACAAGCCGCTGGTCGCGGTCGCCCCCGCCGAGTTCCGGGCCCGTCTGCTGGGGCTGTGCACCGCGGACGGCTCCCCGCAGGCCGTGCTGACGGGTGTCGGTCCGGACGGCACCATCACCGTCTGGGGCCTGGAGGAGGCCGGGATCGGCCGGGACCGCCACCACCCCCTCGGGGCCTGCTCCAGCTGTCTGCTGGAGGAGGTCGTGGCCGAGCTTGCCGTCAACGGCGAGGAGACCGTCCGGCAGTACCGGGCGCACCTGCGCCGCCGCGCCAACCAACTGTTCCTGCTGCGCCGCGGCGTCATCTCCGGCGACTGGGAGGCCGAACTGCGCCCCGTCCAGGGCCTCAAGGCCCCGTACCGGCACCCGGACTGCCCGGTGCACCGGCAGGGCCGATCCTGACGGTCAACTCCCGCCGCTGTCATGTCACTTGTCGGACCCCGCGGTAGGGCCGGGAGTTCACCCGGGGCCGTGACCATGAACGGTCATGAGCAACCTCAGTCGCCGCATATTCCTCCTCGGCGGGCTCACCACCGCGGGTGCCGCCGCACTCCAACTCGGTGCCGCGGCCCACTCGTCGGCCGCCGCCACCCCCTACCCGTTCACGCTCGGCGTCGCCTCCGGCGACCCGGACGACAGCAGCGTGGTGCTCTGGACGCGCCTGGCCCCCGCCCCGACCAACGCGGACGGCCAGGGCGGCATGCCCGACGCCGACGTCGCGGTCGACTGGCAGGTGTCCACCAGCGAGAGCTTCGCCACCCTGGTCGGCTCCGGCACGGTCACCGCCCGCTACGCCCAGGCCCACGCGGTGCACGTGCTGGCCGGCGGCCTCGCCCCGGACGCCGAGTACTACTACCGGTTCCGCGCCCAGGGGTTCGTCTCCCCGGTGGGCCGCACCCGCACCGCGCCGTCGCCGACCACCGTCGGGCGCGACTTCACGATGGCCTTCGCCTCCTGCGCCCACTACGAGAGCGGCTACTACACGGCGTACCGCCGGATGGCCGACGACCGCCCCGACCTGATCCTGCACCTGGGCGACTACATCTACGAGGGCGGCGCCACCACCAACGGGGTGCGCCAGCACCTGGGCAGCGAGATCGTCTCGCTGGCCGACTACCGCCGCCGCTACGCGCTCTACCGCACCGACCCGGACCTGCAGGCCGCGCACGCGATCGCGCCGTGGCTGGTGGTGCCGGACGACCACGAGGTGGAGAACAACTACGCGAACATGGTCCGCGCCGACAGCAGCCCCGTCCTGACCGCCGCCCAGTGGACGGCCCGGCGCACCGCCGCGTACCAGGCGTACTTCGAGAACATGCCGCTGCGCGCCGCCGCCACCCCGGTCGGCAACAGCATCCAGCTCTACCGCCGGGTCCGCTGGGGCACCCTGGCGACCTTCCACATGCTCGACACCCGCCAGTTCCGCGACGACCAGGCGTGCGGCGACGGCAGCAAGGTCTGTGCCGACGCCGACCTGGCGTCCCGCTCGATCACCGGCGCGGCCCAGGAGGCGTGGCTGCTCGACGGCCTGGGCCAGCACCTGAGCACCTGGGACCTGATCGGCCAGCAGGTCTTCTTCGCCCGCAACGTGAACTCGGCGGGCGCGATGAACATGGACGCCTGGGACGGCTACCGGGCCAGCCGGGCGCGGATCCAGCAGGGCATCACCGACCGGGCGGTGCGCAACCCGGTGGTGCTGACCGGCGACGTGCACGCCTCCTGGGGCAACGACCTGAAGGCGGACTACGCCGACCCGTCCTCGGCGACGATCGGCTCCGAACTGGTCTGCACCTCCATCACCAGCGGCGGCAACGGCAGCGCCACCACGGCCGTCCCCAACGGGGCGCTCAACCCGCACCTGCGGTTCTACTCCGACCGGCGCGGCTACGTCCGCACCCGGATCACGCCCGCGCAGATCACCGCAGACTTCCGCTCGGTGGCGACGGTGACCGAGCACGGCGCGGCGGCCACCACCGCCCGCACCTTCCACATCCACGACGGACAGCCGGGGTTGGCCGATGCGTAAGCTCTCCGCACTGGGCGCGTTCGCCGCCGCCTGCGCCGCCCTGCTGGCCCTGGCCGTCCCGGCCTCGGCGGCCGGGCCGACCTCCTGGACGACCGCGAACAGCGCCGCCACCGGCGACCAGGACACCTCCGCGGTCGCCGCCAACCGGATCGGTGACACCGCGGTGGTCTGGGAGGACGACCGCGACAGCACCGACCCGGCCGACGACGCGCACAGCGACGTGTGGGTGCGGATGTTCCGCAACGGCACCTCCGCGTACGAGCAGAAGCTCTCGGCGGGCGGCACGGCGGGCACCGCCTGGCGCCACCTGCAGCCCGACGTGGGGCTCGACGACCGGGGCAACGCCGTCGTGGTGTGGGCGGAGGACCCGGACGGCAACGGCTACTACAACATCGTCTACCGGGTGCTCTCCCCGACCGGCGCCCTGCTCGGCTCCGGCCGGGCCAACGCGGACGCCGACGGCCAGCAGCTCCACCCGCGCGTCGCGGTCGACCCGGACGGCGCGCCGGGCAGCGCCACCGCGGTCGCCTTCACCGTGGTGTGGGAGGACGTCCAGGACGGCGCGGCGGCCACCGTGAAGGCGGCCGGGTTCACCGGGACGGCCACCAAGGCGTACGAGGTGACGGTCAACGCGGCCGGCGGCGCGCACCACGACCCCGACGTGGCGACCTCCGCCTCGGGCGACGCGGTGGTGGTCTGGGACGAGGACACCGACGGCAACGGCTACTACCAGATCGGCCTGGTGCGGCTGGCCAAGGCGAACGGGGCCGTCACGCTCACCCGCCGCAGCGCCAACAGCGTCAGCGCCGGACAGCAGCGGCACCCGGCGGTGGCCGCCGACTTCAACGGCGACTTCGCGGTGGCCTGGGAGTCCGACCACACCGGCGTCCCGGGCGTGTGGGCCCGCTCGTTCACCGCGGCCGGCACCCCGGGCGCGGCCGAGACCGAGGTCTCCACCGGCACCGGCGCGGGCAACCCGACCGTCGGCGTCGACGACCAGCGCCGGGTGGTGGTCGGCTGGAGCGTCACGGGCACCGACCCGGCGGTGTGGGCCCGCGGCCTGAACCCCGACGGCACCTCGACCGGCCGGCTCCCGGCCGGGTCGGTCAGCCAGACCACCACCGGCCGGCAGGAGCAACTCGCGGTCGCCTCCTCCCCGTTCGGCGCGCTCACCATGGCGTACACCGACGACAGCGACGGCAACGGCTTCGACCAGGTCCGGCTCTGCCTGGGAGCCGCCAACTC
>NZ_JBHUWH010000149.1:0-16291 GCF_042670125.1 Kitasatospora sp. NPDC057198
GGGTGCGGGGGCGGAGGGCGCGCGGGAGGGCCGGCCGTCGCGGGAGGTCGCGGTGGACGGGTTCGCGGGGGACGTCTCGGCGGTGCCGGTCCGGCCGTCGGCGGCGATGCTGGAGCTGGCGGGGCTGTCGCTCGCGGACGGCCCGAAGCGGCGCGGCAAGCTGCTGCGCGAGCGGGTGCCGCTGGAGTCGCACGGGCGGCTGGTGCTCTCGGCGTCCCGTCCCGAGGTGGTCGCGGCGGTGGAGTCGGCGAACGCGGGCCGGCTGCCGCACCTGGTGCCGCTGCGGGTGGGGCGGATGGCGGCCTCTCCGTTCGCGTTCCTGCGCGGTTCGGCCGGCCTGATGGCGCACGACCTGGCGACCACCCCGGTCAGCGGGATCGCGGCGCAGCTGTGCGGGGACGCGCACGCCGCCAACTTCGGCCTGTACGGGGACGCCAGGGGCCGGCTGGCGCTGGACCTGAACGACTTCGACGAGACGGTGTCGGGCCCGTGGGAGTGGGACCTGAAGCGTTTGGCGGCCAGCCTGGTGCTGGCCGGGCGGCAGGCGGGCGCGGACGAAGTCGCCTGCCGGCAGGCGGCGTTCGACGCGGCGGCGACCTACCGGCGGACGGTGCGGCAGCTGGCGAAGCTCCCGGCGCTGGACGCCTGGAACGCCTGGGACGCCATCGCGGAGCACCAGTTGGTGGAGTTCGCGGGCGCGCACGAGTTGAGCGGGCTGCTGGCGGCCGTCTCGGCGAAGGCGCTGCGCAACACCGGGGCGAAGTTCGCGGCCCGCTCCACCGTCCGTACCGAGGACGGGGGTTGGCGGTTCGTCGCGGCGCCGCCGATCCTCAGTGAGGTGACGGACCGTCAGGCCGAGCTGGTGGCGGGCGCGTTGGCGTCCTACCGGCACACCGTCCCGGCGGAGCTGCACCCGCTGCTGGCCCGGTTCCGGGTGCAGGACGTGGCGTTCCGGGTGGTGGGCACCGGCAGCGTCGGCACCCGCTCGTACGTGGTGCTGCTGACCGACCGCAGGGGCGGGCCGCTGGTGCTGCAGGTGAAGGAGGCCCGGGAGTCGGTGCTGCTGCCGCACCTGGTGCGGGCCGGGTTCCCGGTGCCGGACGGGGGCGGGCACGAGGGGCGCCGGGTGGTGCTCGGGCAGAAGCGCATGCAGGTGGTGTCGGACCCGCTGATGGGCTGGACCAGCGTCGCCGGACTGCCGTACCAGGTACGGCAGTTCCGCAACCGCAAGGGCAGCGTCGACCCGGCCGCGCTGACCCCCGCCCAGCTCGACGACTACGGCCGGCTGACCGGCGCGCTGCTGGCCCGCGCGCACGCCCACACCGCGGACGCGGCGCTGATCGCCGGCTACTGCGGCAAGGACGACCGGCTGGAGGACGCCGTGGCCCGCTTCGCGGTCGCCTACGCCGACCAGTCGGAGGCCGACCACGCGGCGCTGCTGGCCGCGGTCCGCACCGGCCGCCTCGCCGCGGAGCCCGCGCCGGGCAGCTGAGGAGGCATCCCGCGCCGCCCCGGCCGGGGGCGTCCGCTCCGCACCGTTCTCGCCGTCCTGGTTGCGGTTCCGTCTCCGTTCCGCCACACCGGCGCGGCGGATGACCGGCTGCTGCCACATTGGTGCCCGAAGTCGGCGGCCGAAGTCGGCGGCCGGAGACGACGGTTCGGACGGGAGATCGACGATGGTTGCGGGGGACGGGGTCGGATTGGCCGAGGCCGTGGTCGACGGACTGCTGCGGCCGGACGGGGCCGCCGGGGCGGCCCTGGACGCGGAGGCGGTGGCCCGGGTGCGCCACGAACTGCACCGCCTGCCGCGCTGGCAGCAGGTGCTGGAGGCCGCCGAGGGGGCACCGCAGGACGCCGCGGCCCGGGCCGCGCTCACCGGGGCCGTGGACGAGGTGCTCGGCTTCAACTCGGTGCTGGAGCAGTCGCTGCGCACGAGCGGCGCCGGGGCCGGGGCTGGGTCCGGGGCCGGGGCTGCGCCCTCCTTCGCGAAGGCGGCCGCGCCGGCCGCGCCCGCCGCTCCCCCGGGGCCGCCCGCCCCGCCGTCCGCGGCCCCGGTGCCTCCGCCCGCGCCTCCCACGCCGCCCGCACCGCCCGCGCCGCCCGGCCTGCCCGGTGCTCCGGCCTACCCCGGGCTGCCGCCCGTCGATCCGGCGGTGCTGGCCAAGCGCAAGCGGATCGCCCTGGGGGTGGGCGCGGTCGTGGTGGTGGGCGGTCTGATCCTGCTGGGCACGCAGCTGTTCGGCGGCGACGACGTCCCGACCCTGCCCGGTTCGGTGGAGGGCGAGACGCTCCGGGCCAGTTCGGTGCGGGGCGACATCCCGAACTGGGGGGAAATGAGCGGCGCCATGGCCATGATGGGCGTGCGGGAGCCGCAGGCCGCGATGTACGGCTCGGTTCCGGAGGTCGAGGCCGACGACTCGATCAACGGCAGCGACCGCAAGGAGCGCTGGAGCGTGATCATCGCCAAGTCCAGCCCGGCGTTCCGGAGCCGGCTGCCGTCCATGGCCGAATCCGGCGGGAGCGGCCAGCCGCACCTCGTCGACTCGGGCCTCGGCGGGACGATGTACTGCGACTCCTACGACCCGGACGACAGCCCGCGCACCCGGGCCTCCGAGGAGATCACCTGCCTGTGGGCCGACGACGAGTACATGATCTCCGTGACGGGCACCGGCGTCGACGAGAGCCTCCCGGCCAAGATCCTGGTACGCGTCCACGCCGGCCACGAGCACTGACGACCCCCGGGGCCGCCGGCCGGGCGGGCACGGCCACGGCCGGGAGCGTCCCCGGCCGGCAGGCACGGTCGCGGCCGGAGTCGCGCACAATGGTGTGGTGCGCATACGTGAGGTCCGTACCGGGGAACTGCCGCTGCTCCAGGAGATCGAGCGGGCGGCGGGTGAGTGCTTCCGCGAGGTCGGGATGGCCGCCGTCGCGGACGACGAGCCGTTCTCCGTCGCGGAGTTGACGGCGTTCCTGGCGGCCGGTCTGGCCTGGGCGGCGGTGGACGGCGCCGACCGCCCGGTCGCCTACCTGGTCGCCGAGCGGATCGACGGCGCGCTGCACGTCGAGCAGGTCTCGGTGCACCCCGCGCACGCCCGCCGGGGTGTCGGGCGGGCCCTGCTGGAGCACCTCGCCGGGCTGGCCCGGTCCGAGGGCCTGCCCGCCCTGACGCTGACCACCTTCGCCGACGTCCCGTGGAACGCCCCGTACTACGCCCGCTGCGGTTTCCGCCCGGTGCCGGACGACGCCCTCGGGCCGGGCCTGCGCGAGGTCCGCGCCCGCGAGGCGGCGCACGGGCTGGACCGGTGGCCGCGCCTGGTGATGCGCCGCGAACTCCGGGCTTGACCCGGTCGGGAACCCTGGCCGCCGTCGTCCCGACCGACGGCCCGCCAGGAGCACGGGCGCGGGAGGCCCCGCCGGTCGGGGCGGTTCCGGGAGGCGGCCGGTCCGAGCCCCGCCGATCCGGGCAGCTCGGCCCGCGGCCGGGTCAGGCGCCGGCCGCCGGGGGCGGCAGTTCGATCACCACCTTGCCGAAGGCCGCGCCGCCGGCGTAGTGCCGGAAGGCGTCCACGGCCTGCGCGAAGGGGAAGACCCGATCGATCACCGGGCGGATCCGGTGCCGCTCGAGGATCCCGTTGAGTTCACGGAACTGTGCGCGGCTGCCGACCGCGACCGGCCGCAGGACCGCGCCGGAGGCGAAGAGCCGCCGGGCGTCGATCGGCGGGGCGGTCTCGGAGACGAAGCCGACCATCGCGATGTGGCCGCCGAGGGTGACGGCGCGCACCGACTCGTCGAGCCTGCCGGCCACGTCGACCACCCGGTTCGCGCCGGCGCCGCCGGTGGCGTCGCGGACGGCGGCGGGCCAGTCCGGTTCGGCGCGGTAGTCGATCACGTGGTCCGCCCCGAGCGCGGCCAGCCGCGCCGCCTTGGCCGGGCTGCTGGTGGTGGCGATCACCCGGGCGCCGAGCGCCCGCGCGAGTTGCAGGGCGAACAGCGAGACCCCGCCCGACCCCTGGGTGACCACGCTGTGGCCGGGGCGCAGTCCGCCGTCGCCGGTCAGGGCGTTCCACGCCGTCACGGCGACGCAGGGCAGGGTCGCCGCCTCGGCGTAGGAGAGATGCGCGGGCACCGGGACCAGCGCGTGTTCGTCGAGCAGGGCGTACTCGGTGAGCAGTCCGTCCAGCGTGCCGCCGAGCTGCGGCAGGTGCTGCGGGCCGAAGGGTCCGTCCTGCCAGCTCGGGAAGAGCGAGGCTGTCACCCGGTCACCGACCCGAACGGTGCCGACGTCGGGTCCGAGCGCGACGACCTCGCCCGCGCCCTCCGCGACGGGGACGACGCCGGGGCGGACGGGGAGCACGTACCGGCCGTCGAGGACCAGCAGGTCGCGGTAGCTGGGCGAGACGGCCCGGACCGCGACCAGGACCTGGCCCGGTCCGGGGGCGGGCACGGGGTGCTCGCGCAGGGTGAGGCCGTCGAGGCCGGCGCCGCTGTCGGCGTGGTAGCTGCGCATCCGCGCGGGGGCCTTCACGCGGCGTCCGTGGCGAGCGGGAGTGCGCCGGACTTGGTGAAGCCGAGGGCCTCGACGATCCGGCCGTCGGCGATCCGCATCAGGTTGACGCCGCTGACCTGGCCGTCGGGGCCGGTGCCGAAGTGGTACCGCCAGCGGATGGTGGCCCGCTCCCCCATCACCACGACCTCGCCGGGCTCGAAGCGGGTGGCGCGGTCGGCGGCGAGCGTCCGCCAGAAGGCGAGGCAGTCGGCGCGCCCGGTGACCCGGGTGCCGTCGGGTGCGGGCTGGACGGACTCCATCACGCAGTCCTCGGCGACCAGGTCGTCGAGCAGGTCGGGGTCGTGGCGGACGAAGGCGAGGTTGAAGCGGTCGATCACGTCCGAGGTGGTGCGAGATGACACGGGGGCTCCAATAGATAGAACGGTCGGTCTATCGCTGCTGGCCGTGAATATATAGACCGGTTGATCTACCGGTCAACCGCTGGCACCCTGGAACCCATGAGCACCCGCGCCGAACCCGGCCCCCGCCAGCGCCTCCTCGACACCGCCCAGGAGCTGACGTACCGCCACGGCATGGGCGTCGGCGTGGACGCGCTCCTCAAGGGCGCGGGCGTCGCCCGCCGGTCGCTGTACGAGCACTTCGGCGGCAAGGACGGCCTGATCACCGAAGTGCTGCGGCGCAGTGCCGCCGAGGACCGGGCCCGCTACCGGCAGACCATGGACGCCGCGGGCGACGACCCGCGCGCCCGGCTGCTGGCGGTCTTCGACCGGATCGGCGAGATCCTCACCCGGGACGACTACCGCGGCTGCCGCTACCTCGCCGCCGACCTCGCCCTCACCGATCCCGAACACCCCGGCCACGCCGTCACCCGCGAGTACCGGGAGCACGTCGCCGCCCTGTTCGCCACCGAACTCGCCCGCCTGGGCCACCCCCGGCCCGCCGCCGGCGGCGACCAACTGCTGCTGCTGGTCGACGGCGCGCTCGCCGCCGGTGCGACCCGCCCCGCGACCAACCCGGCAGCCGCCGCGAAGGAACTCGCCGAACAGGTCATCGGCCGGGCACCCGACGCCTGAGCTTGGCTTTTATCCACGCACGTCACTCGACCTGCTGATCTGCGGTTCTTCCCGGGACAGCAGAGACGGCCGTTCTCCACGCTTCGAGGTGTCGAGTCACGAAGCACGAGAGAACGGCCGCTGTGTATGAGTCTGCCTGCCGATGTGCCCGCTGGCGATGCTTTGGGTGTCCTGTCCCGCTTTCGGGTCGAGTTCTACGAGTGCCTTTACGCCCGCGCGGATGTGCTCTTCGAGCTCACGGACGCGGTGCTGTGTGCGGAGGGGCCGGTCAGGACGCCGGTCGAGCTGTCGTTGGCGGCCGAGCACCGGCGCGGGCACGGTGCACTGCACCGGGGGCTGGACCGGGGCTGGGCCGAGCCCGCCCGACTGCGCAAGGTCCTGGCCGGCCTGCCGCTGCCGCGGGCGGCCGACGGGCGGATCGTGCTGGCCGTGGACGTGAGCAACTGGCTCCGCCCCGACGCCCCGACGCCCCGACAAGCGACGAGCGGCTGTTCTGCCATGTCTACGGACGCGGGGACCGCAGCCGGGACCAGTTCGTTCCGGGCCGGCCGTACTCCTTCGTCGCCACGCTGGAATCCGGCCGCACCTCCTGGGTCGCACTGCTGGATGCCGTGCGCCCGGGGCCGGCCGACGACGCCACCGCCGTCCAACTGCGTGACATCGTCGAAAGGTTGATCCAGGCCGGACACTGGGAGCCGGGCAACCCGGAGATCCTGATCGTGATGGACTCCGGCTACGACGTCGCCTACCTCTCCCACGCCCTGGCCGATCTTCCGGTGGTGCTGGTCGGACGCCTGCGCTCGGACCGCGTCATGCTCCGCGACACTGGGCCCGCCCGCTCTGGCCCGAGAGGCGGCCGACCCCGCAAGCACGGTGGTGTCCTGACCCTCGCAAGGCCCGACACCTGGCACCAGCCCGACGTCACCACGGTCACGGACACCACCCGCTACGGCAAGGTCGGGGCGATCGCCTGGGACCGCATGCACCCCAGACTCGCCCACCGCGGCCCCTGGCTGGAGCAAACGGAGGAGGAACTGCCCGTCCTGCACGGCACGTTGGTGCGGCTGCAGGTCGAGCGCCTGCCGGGCGACCGCAATCCGAAACCGGTCTGGCTGTGGTGCTCGGCCACCGGCACCACCGGCGCGGACATGGACCGCTGGTGGCGGCCGTTCCTCCACCGCTTCGACCTGGAGCACACCTTCCGGCTGATGAAGCAGACCCTCGGCTGGACCGCCCCGAAGATCCGCCATGCCGACACCGCCGACCTGCGGACCTGGCTGGTCCTCGCCGCCCACACCCAGCTTCGCCTCGCCCAACCCTTCGCAGAAGACCTGCGCCGCCCCTGGGAGCGACCGGCGACCGAACCCCGCCGTCTCACCCCCGCCCGCGTCCGCCGGGGGTTCGCAACGTCCGTGCGGCAGCGGCCTGCCCGGCAGCCGCGCCAAAACCGTCCCGACCGGGCCCGGGACGGCCTCCCGGCTCGAAGAACAAGCGCAGGGCCCAACGTCAGGACGTCGGCAAGACAGTCGAACGCGCCGAGTCGATCAAGGAACACCAACCGCCGAGGTTAAACGTCAAGCTGAGTACTCGTACGGATACCACGTGTCGCTGCGTGACCGTATGATCGCCGCTTGTATCACCGACCAAGAGGGATCAGTGAGCGAACAGATCAGCGTGGATCCGGCCGAGCTGAGGGCGTCGGCTGCGGCCGCGCGGAGCATCGGCGAGGAACTGCGACAGCCGGCCGCCGCAGCGACCGACTCCAGCCGCTCGACCGCGGGCGAGTTGGCGGGCTGGTCGGTAGGGAAGGAGCTGCAGAGTCTCGCGGAGGGGTGGGCCCCGACGCTCGGCAGGCTCTCCGAGCGCCTGGACACCACCGCCTCGGCCCTGGAGGCCGGCGCGCAGGGACACGAGTGGAACAACGACGCCATTGCCGAGATGTGGCAGAGGCAAGGGCAGCGGTGAGCGGGGACTTCATGCTGCTGCGGCGCTTCGATGCCACCGGGCTGCGCGAGAGCGCTGGGAGGTGGCGCCGGCTGTCGGTGGCGTCGGAGGAGTTCAACGGCCAGCACCGGCACCGGGTCAGCGGGCCGCTGCGGGGGCACTGGCAGGGCAAGGACGCCGACAGCGCGTTCTTCACGATGGAGGCGAACGAGCAGAAGCTGGAAGTCGTGCGGGTGGAGGCCGAGTCGGTGGCGCTGGTACTGGACACCGTCGCCGACCGGATGGAGCAGGCCAGGACGAACCTGTCCAACGCCCTCCAGCGGGCCGACGAGTGGCACCTGCCGGTGGCCGACGACGGAACGGTTGGTCTGCCGCCGCAGGCCGAACCGGACCGCCACGCCCCGGACGCCCGCGAGGAGCGGCAGGGTCAGGTCCAACTGCGCGACCAGGTCCAGGACCGCATCAACGCCGCGCTCACCGCCGCCCGCGAGGCCGGCGACCAGGGCGCCCACGCACTCGGACGGCTCAGCGCCGGCGTCCTCACCCAGATCCGGATGGACGGAGCGGCGAGCGAGTCGGCGAAGGACGTCCAGGACGTCGCCAAGGACCTCGGCCTCGCCGCCCCCTACGTCCAGGAGAACAAGGACCCCGAGCAGAGCGCCGAGTGGTGGAAGTCCCTGACGCCCGAACAGCAGCAGAGCTGCCTCACCTTGCACCCCGAGGAGATCGGCCGCCTCGACGGCCTGCCCGCCACGGTGCGGGACCAGGCCAACCGCCTCGTCGTGGAGCAGCAGCTCGACATGCTGAAGGCCGGAACTCCCACGGGGAACACCACCTACGACGATACGACGCACCCGAGGTCAGCGGTAGCGTCATGACCCCCGGCCGCGCCGAGGACGGAGCCGAGGACATGCGCCGCTTCACCGACGGCCTGCGTGCCGCCGAAGGGGACCACCGCAGCCACCTGACCGTCATCGGGCACAGCTACGGCACCACCGCCGTCGGGGCCGCCGCGGCTGGTGGCCAGGGCCTGCAGGCTGACGACATCGTCGCCATCGCCAGCCCCGGCATGGACACCGACAGCGTCGGGAACCTCCACATCGACCCCGACCACTTCTGGGCCGGCACCGCAGCCGACGACAACATCAGCCTCGTCACCGGGACGACCCTCGGCCCCGACCCCACCCTCGGTGCATTCGGAGGGCAGACCCTCGCCATCGACACCCACGGGCACAGCGGCTACTGGGACCCCGACAGCCAGAGCCTGAACAACCAGGGAAAGATCATCGCCGGACTGCCGCCGAGTACCGTCGACAACCGCAGGGACGAGCCTCCCGCCATCGTGCCCGGACTCTGACACCTGAACGCCGTCCCCGAAGGAGGCGCTTCGATGCACCCACCGAGCAGACCTGCCAGGCACCGCATCCTGGCGGGCGCCGCCGCCCTGTCCCTGTCACTTCTCCTGGGAGCCTGCATGAACAGCCCCGACCCGAACGAGCCGCTGCCCGTCATGGCCAAGAGCGACGCCCAGGCATGGGCGCAGAAGATGACCGAGTACATGGCCCAGGCCGCCGGCATCACCCTGGACGCGGACAGCATCACGCCCTTCTTCAGCAACTGCGAGGGCAAGAACGGCGAAGTCGCCGACGACGGCCGCTACACCCTCGCTTACGACGTCACCAGCGTTCTTTCCCGTCCTCAGCACCTCGACGCCATCCGCAAGATCAAGGCGAGCCTCGAGAAGGACGGCTTCACCGTCACCAGCTACCGCGAGACGTGGCAGGACCAGCCCAACGTGCTCCTGTACGCCAAGCACGACGAGGGCCGCTACTTCATCGACGTCAGCAGCGGTGCCGCCAGTGACCGCCTCACCCTCAGTGTCGCCACCCGCTGCCTCATGCCGCCCTCCGCATCCTCCACAGCACGGCAGTAGTGAACAGACGGGCTGCACCATAGCCGCACATCCGCCGCCACCAGCGAGGACGGCCTGGCCCTCACGCTCGTCGACGTGAGGGCCAGTGCCGCATCAGGCAACGTTCGCCTCGCTGATGAAGCACGGAGAAGTAAATCTGTGGGGTGGTGCAGGGGAATCTGCCACGATCATCGGATGGGTGCATTGGATGCAGTGGCAGACAGGGTTGCCGACGGGGCCACCGTGACGTTCCGGCCCAGCGGCTCCTCGATGGTCCCGCTGATACGTAGCCGGCAGCAGGTGATCGTTGCCCCAGCCGACCCGTCGAAGCTGGAGGTCGGAGACATCGTCCTCGCGCGTGTCGCCGGGACGGTCTACTTGCACTTGGTGTCGTCCGTGGACCTCGCCAGGAAGCGGGTGCAGATCAGCAACAACCGTGGCCGCGTCAACGGCTGGACCAGCCACGATCGCGTCTTCGGTATCTGTGTGGCAGTCGACGGCGTCACCCGGTCCGGAGCCGAAGGCAAGGCGCTCGCGGTAGTCGACTCCGACGGTTCCTCCCGAACCTGACACTTTCGGCGGCATCGGGCGGCCAAGCCGTGCGGGTGGCAGAACGAGTGCGTGTTCGCGAGATCGATGACGACGAGGGCCGGCTGCTGCGGATCGTCCGCAGGGGCACCGGATCGGTGGTCACCTGGCGGCGGGCCCAGATGGTGTTGCTGTCCGCCCAGGGCATGCAGGTGGCGAAGATCGCCGAGGTGACATCCACCAGCACGGACCGGGTCCGGGACGTGGTCCACAACTTCAACGCCGACGGCTTCGACTCGCTCTACCCGAAGTACGAGGGCGGACGGCCGAGGACGTTCACCTTCCCGGAGCGCCGCGAGATCAAGAAGATTGCGAAGTCCGAGCCGGCCGACTTCCCGGTCGCCGAGGGGGTGGTCGACGACACCAGCCACGAGGGCCTGCGCATCCTGCTCCGCGAGGAGGGCGTCTCCTTTCAACGCGTGAAGACCTGGAAGACCTCCCGCGACCCCGACCACGCGGCCAAGAAGGCCGGGTCGAGCACCTCTACGCGATCGCCGACGGCGATGTCATACCCGAGGAAGGCGAGCCCGAAGTCGTCTGCTGCATGGACGAGTTCGGCCCGCTCAACCTCCAACCCCACCCCGGTCGACAGTGGGCCGAGCGCGGCGGAAAGCACAAGGACCCCGACCGTGGGCCCAGGTCCCGACAACGGGCGACCTACGCCCGCCCACACGGCGTCCGGCACCTGTTCGCCGCCTACGACCTCGGCAAGAACCAGCTCTACGGGCACGTCAAGAAGACCAAGAACCGCTCCACGTTCCTGGCATTCTGCCGCTACCTGCGCTCGCTGCACCCGTTGGCCGTGCGCATCGCGATCGTGGCCGACAACTACTCGCCCCACCTGACCACCAAGCGGTGCCAACGGGTCGGGACCTGGGCCGTGTACTGACCACGGAGGTTGGTGACGGGGTTCACGGTGTGATGATCTTGAAATGAGTGAGGGCCTTCTGGCTCGGTGGGGATTGCGACATCTGCACCGGCGACCAGAAAGGCCCTCATGCCACACCGTAACGCACCGCAGCCCGAACCGGACCCCGACCCGCACCGAGCGGCGGATCATCAAGGTCCGCGTCCTGCGCCGCTGGGGACCGGCCCGCATCGCCTACCTGCTGAAGCTCAACCCCGCCACCGTCCACCGGGTCCTGACCCGCTACAAACTCGCCCGGCCGACACACCTCGACCGGGCCACCGGACGGCCGGTACGACGCTACGAGCACCACGCGCCCGGCGAGCTGGTGCACGTCGACATCAAGAAACTCGGCAACATCCCCGACGGCGGCGGCCACAAGACCCTGGGCCCCCAGGCCGGCCGCAGAACACGTTCCGGCGTCGGCTACAGCTACCTGCACAATGCCGTCGACGACCACTCCCGCCTGGCCTACAGCAAGATCCTGCCCGACGAACGCAAGGAGACCGCAGCCGCGTTCTGGACCCGGGCGAACGACTTCTTCGCCCGGGCCGGTATCACCGTCCAGCGGGTCATGACCGACAACCGAGCGTGCTACAAGTCCCACCCCTGGCACGACGTGCTGGCCCAGGCCGGGATCGCCCACAAGCGAACCCGGCCCTACCGGCCGCAGAGCAACGGCAAGGTCGAACGCTTCAACCGCACCCTCCTCGAGGAATGGGCCTACGCCAAGCCCTACCGCACCGAGCAAGAACGCCGCGACGCCTACCCCGCCTGGCTCCACACCTACAATCACCACCGCGGACACACCGCACTCGCAGGCAACCCACCCGCCAGCCGCATCCCCAACCTCACAGGACAGAACAGCTAGCCTGTGCGCCGTGGACCGTACTCCCGAACTGCTGACCTGCCCCGACTGCGGGCAACCACTGAGGAGCCTGGGCCTGGTCCTCTCTCTCCGTGACGAGGACCAGCAGCGCGTGTGCCGACATGCCTGGAAGTGCCCGGCGGGTCACATCTGGTGGCGCTGGGCAGACCGGCCCGCGGAGCCTCTGGAATTGTGTCCCTACCCTCAGCTCTTCCGGCGATGACGACTACCCGCTGGCTGGCCCCTGCCCGCGGCCTTGGACTCACGAGCTCAGGGCTGGTGTCGGTCAGATCTTGAGGGGCGCTGGTCGCACGGGAGTCTCGATCGGGTGAGTGCGACCGGCGCCGTGCATGAAAGCAGGGCCTCTTGGTAGCTCAAAGGGTTTCTACGCCAAAAAGCTGTCCAGGAGGCCATGTTGACGCAGCTCTACGACATCACTGGGGCGTCACCGACCGCGACGCGGGCCGGACACTGCCGGCCCGGCTACGGGAGCGGCACTGGCGCATCATGCTGGTGTGGGCACGGACTGCGGCTACACCGGACGCCTGGTCGACGTCACCCGTGACATCCTCGCCATCGCGCTGTCGGTGGTCGGACGCACCGACGACACCACGGGCTTCGTGGTGCTGCCCAAGAGGTGGCCGGTGGAGCGGACGTTCGCGTGGCTGATGCGCTCGCATCGCCTGGCCCGCGACTACGAGGCCCGCACCGACACCGCGGAGGCGATGATCCGCTGGTCGATGACCATGGTCATGAACCGCCGCCTCGCCCGGCGGCCACGCTGAACAACCCCGGACGGCCCTCAGTCAGCCGGCCCCGCGCGGCCAGCCGCTTCGCCTTTGACCGCACCCCCTCGACCTTCGCCGGAACCGCCTCCAGACCGAGCGCCACCGCCAGCTGCCGACAGTCCATCGCCTCCCCGCCCGACCCGCTCTCGCCGGCCAGGACATCCACGAGCCGACGGTAGTCCGACGCCAGCACACCGACATCGAGGCCGTCCCTCCACACCGGCACGACCGAACCCGGCACAGCCGCAGCGGTCCGCACCGGCCGTTCGCCTGCCTTCACGACCGGCGGAACCTCATCGACTCCCCGGGGTTCCGCCAGGACCTCGGCCACCGTCTCACGGGCAATCACGAACCGCTCCCGCACTGCCTCCGCCTCCCGCAGCTCGGTCTGAAGGGCTTCCACCCGCCGCCGGGCAGCCCGTTCACGCTCCTCCAGCAACCCCGTCACGGACGGCATCCCAGCACCTCACCAAAGAGACGACACGACACCCCGTCCCTGCCGCCGAAACACCGCCCCTATGCCTGACCAGCGGAAATGCGCCCGTCACTCTCGGAAAGACAACGGCTTCCAACGCCCGATTGTGGGAGCCGTCGACTGCCGCGCGGGAGAAGTCCAAGGCGTTCGCGCTGCGGAGCTCGGCGAGGAGCACCTCGTGCAGCCGGGGCCACAAAACAGCAGCCTCGGTCGACTCGGCCAAGCGGCGCCAGCAGGTCATGCCCGACCCGAAGCCGAGCTCTTGCGGAAGGTGTTCCCAGGAGATCCCGGTGTGCAGGACGAACAGGATGCCCTGGAACACCAACCGGTCCGGACGCCGCTTGCGCCCAGGGTGCCGGGTCCGTCGCTCGACCCTGGGCAGCAGCGGCTCGATCACCGCCCACAGCTCGCCGTCGACTTCCCACAGCTTCGGCCGCGCCACCGCACACCTCCGGATCAGCGCTCCCAGAGCGATCCAACCACCTAGAAGATCATTTCGTTAGGGGTTCTAAGCCTGTCCCCGACCCCACCGGTGATCATGGCGACGGCCCCGGTGCCGACGGCGCGGGTCGCGGGGCCGGCGCCCCGGTACGACGGCGGGCTGGGTGCGCGGCCGCCTCAACGGGCTCTGCCAGCACGGGACTTCGTCGCCCGGCGGGAACCGGACCGGCGCAGGCGGTACCCGACCCGCTCCGGCACGGAGGGCACCGCCTGCGAGTTCGCCCACCGGCAGCACACGCACACCGCCGTCCCTGTCCGTACCACCGGACGTCTCGGCCGGCGGCCTTCCGGAGCCGCCCGCGCCCGCGTTCCCGGCGGGCTGTCAGCAGACACGGCGGCGGCCGGGGTCCCCGACCCGGAGAAGCCCGGAGCCCATCCGGGGCCCCGGGGGCCGCCGTGCGGCACAAGTCCGAGCAGCCGCGCCCGGCAACCCGCCGGACGCCCCGCTACCGCTCGGCCGGCTCGCCGCCGTCCGGGCCGGGCGGTCCGGGCCCCTGCCCGCCGTCGCCGCCGCCCGACGCCTCCCCCGGCTGCCGACAACCGACCCGCCCCCACCGCGTCCCCACCGCGCCGAAGAAAACGCCTGGCCAGGGGCGCCGCCCACCCGGCATGATCACCGGTATGTCCGACACCCTGCTCCTCGCGCCCCGGATCAACGAGACCGGCCTGCAACTGCGCACCGCCGCCGGGCGGCGCGGCCTGCGGGCGTTCACCGCCGCCTCCTGGCGCGCGCCGCGCGAGCTGGCCGGGACGCCGGTCCACCTGTACGGCGGGCCGCTGTTCGCCGACGCGGTCGGGCGGGAGCTGGGGATCGCCCCGCTGGAGCCCGCCGACGGCTGGCTGGCCGCGCTGCCGCGTCAAGCGACCGGTCGCCGGGTCGAGTTGACCACTCTCACCGAGGCGCGCGGGCGCTCGGGCCCGGCCTTCGTGAAGGCCCCGGCCGACAAGCACTTCGCCGCCGGGGTGTACCGGGACGGCGCCGCCCTGCCGGGGCCCGAGCTGCTGGACGGCGCCACGCCGGTGCTGGTCAGCGAGGTGGTCCGGTTCACCTCCGAGTACCGCCTGTTCGTCCTGGACGGCACGGTGCGCACCGCCTCCCGCTACGCCCTGGACGGCGAACTCGCCGTCGCCGGAGTCGAGTTGGAGTTGGAGCCGGGCAGCGCCGACCTGCTGGCGTTCGCCGCCGACGTGCTGGCCGCGTCCACCGGCCCGGCCGCGCTGCCGAGCGCCGCCGTGGTCGACCTCGGCCGCACCGAGTCGGGCTGGGCCGTCGTGGAGGCCAACGCGGCCTGGGCGAGCGGCGGTTACGCCTGCGCCCCGGACGCCGTGCTGGACGTGGTGCTGCGCGCGGCCGGTCCGCTCGGCGACCTGCGGCCCGCCGACCGGCCGTTCCTGCGCGCGCTGCCCGAGGTCGTCGGCTGAGCCGCCCCGCCCGCACCGCACCACCCCGCACCACCCCGCCCGCACCTCACCTCCCCGACCCCGCCCGCACCGTCGTCCGTGGAAATCCCGTGCGCCCGGCGTCCGGTGCGGGTGAGGATGGGCGGCATGAGTTCTTCCCACCTCACCCACATCATCGAGCCGCCGGGCGTCGCGCCGGGCACGGGCTACACGCAGGTGGTCACCGGCACGGGCCGGCTGGTCCAGGTCTCCGGGCAGGTCGCCTTCGACGAGCACGGTGAACTGGTCGGTCCGGGCGATCCGGAGGCCCAGGCCAGGCAGGTGTTCGAGAACCTGCGGCACTGCCTGGCGGCGGCGGGAGCCGGGTTCCCGGACGTCGTGAAGTTCACCGTCTTCGTCACCGACGTGGCGTACCTGCCCGCCGTCCGCAAGGCCCGCGACGAGCACGTGGACACCGCGCGGCCCCCGGCGAGTTCGGCCGTCCAGGTCGCGGCGCTGTTCCGGCCCGACGTGCTGATCGAGATCGAGGCGCTGGCCGTGGTCGCCGGGCCGGCCGACCGCACCTCCTGAACCGATCGCACCAACGCCCGCCCTTCGAACGGCAGTTGGATTCCCGCGCCGGGGTGTCGGTGGCTGGTTTGCGTCCTGCGCGCGGGCCGGACGGTCGCATACGGTCGGAGGTGAGGGGCCGCCGCCCGGCGGTGGTCCCGGCCCTGCAGGTGTCTCACCAAGGGGGACCGATGACCATCGACCCGGCCACCGACCCGCGCACCACCCCGCCCGCCGCGCACCCGACGGCACCGGAGGCGCAGGAGGCACCGGAGGCGCAGGCCGCGCCGCTGGTGCCGCTGCACTGCCTGCTGCGCTCCGAGGCCGGCCCGCCCCGGCAGGCCGTGCTGCCGACCGGGACGCCGGTGTGGGTGCTGACCCGGCACGCGGACGTCCGGCAGGCGCTCGCCCACCCGGACCTGGGCCGGGCCTCGCTGTACGCGCCGGACGCCCCGCCGACCGTGCTGACGCCGAACATCCTGGACGACCCGTCCTCGATCCTGAACAGCGACGGGGCCGAGCACCAGGCGATCCGCCGCACCGTCCAACGCGCTTTCACGCCACGGGCGGTCGAGCGCTGGCGGCCCTGGGTGGACGGGGTGGTGCGCGAACTGGTGGACGACCTGGTGGCGTCCGGTTCGCCCGCCGAGGCGGTCGGGGCGCTCACCAGGCCGCTGCCGGTACGGGTGATCAGCCGGCTGATGGCGCTCGAGGGCCTGGACACCGAGCGGCTGGGCCGCTGGAGCGACCACGCGCTGTCGACCACGGCGTACAGCGC
>NZ_JBHUWH010000150.1:0-16139 GCF_042670125.1 Kitasatospora sp. NPDC057198
GATCTTGACCTCGAAGCGCTCCTCGGCGGCCACGACGACCTCGACCATGGACAGCGAGTCGACGTCCAGGTCGTCGGTGAAGGACTTGTCGAGCGCGACGTCCTCGGTGGGGATGCCGGCGATCTCGTTCACGATCTCGGCGAGACCTTCGAGAACCTCTTCGCGGGTAGCCATATCGGCTGCTCCTTCTCGGTGTTGACCGCGCCGGTCCGGCGGACCGGCGCGGGTTTCCAGGGTGTGGCGGGAGAAAACGCCTAGGGGAGAGTAACGACCGCGGCGGCGTAGACCAGACCGGCACCGAAGCCGATGATCAGTGCCAGGTCGCCGCTCTTGGCCTCGCCGCGCTCCAGCATCCGCTCCATGGCGAGCGGAATGGAGGCGGCGGAGGTGTTGCCGGTCTCCGCGATGTCGCGGGCCACCGGGACGTTCGGGGGCAGGTCCAGCTTCTTGACCATGGCGTCGATGATGCGCATGTTCGCCTGGTGCGGGATGAACGCGCCCAGCTGGTCGGCGGTGATCCCGGCGGCCTCCAGGGCCTGCTCGGCGACCTTCGCCATGTCGTACACCGCCCAGCGGAAGACCGTCTGGCCCTCCATCCGCAGGGCCGGCCACTTGGTCTCCTCGCCGGCGCCGTTGACGGCGTCCGGCTTGGCGAACGCGGTGTCCCACGCCTGCGTCTGCGAGATCACCTCGGACTGCGAACCGTCCGAACCCCAGATCACCTTGCCGATGCCGGGGGTCTCGGACGGGCCGACGATCGCGGCGCCCGCGCCGTCGCCGAAGATGAACGCGGTCGAGCGGTCGGTGACGTCGGTCAGGTCGGACAGCCGCTCCACGCCGATCACCAGCACGTACTCGGCGCTGCCGCCGCGCACCATGCCGTCGGCCAGGCCCAGGCCGTAGCCGAAGCCCGCGCAGGCGGCCGAGATGTCGAACGCCGGGGCGGTGCCGCAGCCGAGCCGCTGGGCGATCTCGGTGGCGATCGCCGGGGTCTGCTTCAGGTGCGAGACGGTGGCGACGATGACGCCGCCGATCTGCTCCGGACGGATGCCGGCCATCGCGACCGCCTTGCCGGCGGCCTGCACCGACATCTCGGCGACGGTCTCCTGCGGCCCGGCCCAGCGGCGCTCGGCGATGCCGGAACGGGTGCGGATCCACTCGTCCGAGGAGTCGATCCAGTTCAGCACCTCGGAGTTGGGGATCACCCGGGTCGGCCGGTAGCCGCCCACGCCGTGGATGCGGGAGTACTGGGCGCCGGTGGCCGGCTTGATGGTCACGCTCATGCGGTCGTCTCCTGGTTGCCGTGCTCGGCCACGAGTGCGCGGGCCTTGTCGAGATCGGCGGGGGTCTTCAGGGCCAGCGTGGCGACACCCTTGACGTTGCGCTTGACCAGGTTGGTGAGGGTTCCGGCGGGGGACAGCTCGATCACGGCGGTCGCGCCGAGCCGCTGCAGGGTCTCCATGCACAGGTCCCAGCGGACCGGGTTGGCGACCTGCGAGACCAGGCGGGCGAGCACCTCGGCGCCGGAGCCGACCACCTCGCCGTCCCGGTTCGAGAGGTACGCGACGGCCGGGTCGGCGACGGTGAGGGTCGGCGCCAGCTTCTCCAGCCGGACCACGCCCGGGGCCATGTGCGCGGTGTGGAAGGCGCCCGCGACCTTCAGCGGGATCAGCCGCGCGCCGGCCGGCGGGTCCGCCTTCAGCGCGGCCAGCTGCTCCAGCGTGCCGGCCGCGACCAGCTGGCCGCCGCCGTTGTTGTTCGCCGGGGTCACCCCGTGCTCGGCGAGCTTGGCCAGAACCTCCTCCTGGTCGCCGCCGAGCACCGCGGTCATGCCGGTCGCGGCCGCCGCGGCGGCCTCCGCCATGCCCAGGCTGCGCTCGCGGACGAAGCCCAGCGCGTCCTCCTCGGAGAGCACCCCGGCCAGCGCCGCGGCGGTGATCTCGCCGACGCTGTGGCCCGCCAGCGCGCCGACCGCACCGGTCGGGCCCTGCGGGAACAGCGCCGCGGCGGTCACCAGGCCGGCGGCCACCAGCAGCGGCTGCGCCACGGAGGTGTCCTTGATCTCCTCCTCGGAGGCTTCGGTGCCGGCGTGCACCAGGTCGAGCCCGGCGGTCGCCGACCACCGGCGCAGCCGGTCGGCGGCGCCGTCCAGTTCGAGCCAGGGGTTGAGGAAGCCGGGAGTCTGGGCACCCTGTCCAGGGGCGACGATAACGAGCACGGTTCAACCCTCTCTCGCCGGACGCCCGGGGGCGGGTAGGCGACGATGACGAAGAAAAGCACGTCGGCTTGTGGGGTCCCTACAGTCGGCTCAACCCTGGTCGGAGCCGGAACCGAGACGCCCCAGAGCAAGGGCGATGCGCAGGGTGAAGGCCGAACGTACGTCTGACGGAGCATAGCCGGTGACGTCTGTCACACGACGCAGCCGGTAGCGCACGGTGTTCGGGTGGACGAAGAGCATCCGGGCCGCGCCCTCCAGCGAGGACGCCTGCTCCAGGTACACGCTCAGCGTCTCCAGGAGCGCCGAGCCGGCCTCCTCCAGGGGTGTGTAGATCTCCTCCACCAGCTGACGGCGCGCCACCTCGTCGCCCGCCAGGGCCCGTTCCGGCAGCAGGTCGTCGGCCAGCACCGGGCGGGGCGCGTCCGGCCAGGCCGCGCACGCCTTCAGGCCCTGCGCGGCGGCGTGCGCCGAGCGGGTCGCCGACAGCAGGTCGCCGACCGTCGGACCGACCACCACCGGGCCCGGCGCGAACTGGCCGATCAGCGCCCGGGCCGCGTGCACCGGCTCCTTCTCGCCGCCGACCACCACCACCAGGCGGCGCCCCAGCACCCCGGTCAGCACGTGCAGCTTGGCGTACCGGGCGGCGCGCCGGATCGCCTCCACCACCAGCTCGCTGTCCCCGTCCGGGGCGCTGCCCATCACCACCCGCACCTGGCTGGGCTGCCCCCAGCCGAGCGCCGCCGCCCGCGACAGCACGCCCTCGTCGGCGTCCCCGGACAGCAGCGAGTTCACCACCAGCGCCTCCAGCCGGGCGTCCCACGCGCCGCGCGCCTCGGCGGCCTGCGCGTACACCTGGGCCGTCGCGAAGGCGATCTCCCGGGCGTAGACCAGCACCGACTCGCGCATCCCCGCCTCGTCGCCGGGCGCGGCCACCTCCTCGATGGCCTCCTCCATCACCTCGATGGTGGTGCGGATCAGCTCCACGGTCTGCCGCAGCGTGATCGCCCGGGTCAACTCCCGCGGCGCGGTGCCGAACACGTCCGTGGAGATCGCCTGCGACGCCTCCGGGCGCCGGTACCACTCGGTGAACGCCGCGATGCCCGCCTGCGCGACCAGGCCGATCCACGAGCGGTGCTCCGGCGGCATCCGCCGGTACCAGGCCAACTGGTCGTCCATCCGGGCGATCGCCGCCGAGGCGAGCTTGCCCGCCGACTTCTCCAGCCGCTTCAGCGTCGCCGCCCGCAACTCCGCCCGGTCGGCCGCCAGCCGGCGCTCCTCGGCCGTCATCCGCCCCCGGCCCGGCACCGCCGCGGGACGCCCGGACGCGGCGGCGCGCCGGGCGGGCTTCTTCTCCTGCGCCTTCTCGGCGGGCCGCTCCGGGGAGGAACGCTCGCCGGACGACCGGTCGGAGGGCTTGTCGGGTTTCGCTGAAGCGGATGGCACGGCACTAGCCTGCCTCACGCCGACGGGTGCTCGTGCACGCCGGGCCCGATGTCGGCCGGTGGCCCCCGTCACACCGGCTACCGTGGTGCCCGTGAGCGCGGAATCTTCGCCCCAGGACGGGCAGGCATTCGAACCCCTCGAACCGGCGTCCGGCCCCGCCCGGAAGGAACGCGGCCGCGCCGACCTCAGGCGCACCGCCGAACGCCACCTGTCGGAACCCGCCGAAGGCATCACCACCCGGCACGCCTTCTCCTTCGCCGGCCACTACGACCCGAAGAACACCTCCTTCGGCGCGCTGCTCGCCTGCAACGAGGAGACGCTCGCCCCCGGCGCCGGGTACGAGGCGCACCGGCACAGCGAGACCGAGATCGTCACCTGGGTGGTGTCGGGGGCCCTCGCCCACCGCGACGACGCCGGCCACGCGAGCGTGGTGCGGCGCGGCACCGTCCAGGTGCAGTCCACCGGCACCGGCATCACCCACACCGAACGCAACCCCGGCGGGGCCACCGAACCCGTCACCTTCGTCCAGATGTGGCTCCAGCCCGACGAGTACGGCTCCGCGCCGGGCTTCGGCCTGCGCACCGTCCCGGACGGGGACGGCCTCACCCTGCTCGCCTCCGGCCGGCCGGCCGACGCGGACCGGGCACTGCGGCTGCGCCGCGGCGACGCCGCGCTCTGGCTGGTCCGGACCCCGGCCTGGATGCCGCTGCCCCCGCTGCCCGCCGCCCCCTACCGCTACGTCCACGTCGTGGCCGGCTCGGTCGGCTACCGCACCGTCCCCGGCCCGCAGGGCGGCGGCCGCTCGGCGGGTGCGGGCGACTCCGTCCGGATCACGGGCGACGCGTTCGCCGACCCGACGGCGGGGGAGGACGGCGTCGAACTGCTGCTCTGGGAGATGCACAGCCCGGTCGCGTACGGCTGAGAAAGCGCGCAGGGGCGGCTGCGGTGCTCGGCGGGACGGTGCAGTCGGGGGCGCGGGGAACTGCGCGCGGCGGCAGGTGAGCGTCCGCAAGGTCGCGAGGAGGGTGGGGAGTTGATGCCCGCTCGCGATCTTGCGATGGGTGCCCGGTTGCTCGCGCAGTTCCCCGCGCCCCTGATCGTGCGCGCTCCGGGTTCGTGCTTCGCGCTACGCGTTCTCGGTGAGGACCGCGTCGCTGAGCTGCGGCCAGAGTTCGGCTGCCCAGGGGCCGAAGTCGCGGTCGGTGAGGGCGAGGCAGGCGAGGTCGGCGGCGGGGTCGACCCAGAGGAAGGTGCCGGACTGGCCGAAGTGGCCGAAGGTGGCGGGGGAGTTGGCGGTGCCGGTCCAGTGCGGGGACTTGTGGTCGCGGATCTCGAAGCCGAGGCCCCAGTCGTTGGGGCGGCGGTGGCCGAAGCCGGGGAGGACGCCGCTGGTGCCGGGGAAGGCGACCTCGCGGGTCGCGGTGCGGACGGTGGCCGGGTCGAGCAGCTTGGGGGACTGCAGCTCGGCGGCGAAGCGGACCAGGTCGGCGGCGGTGGAGAGGCCGCCCGCGCCGGCGGGGGCGCGGTGGGCGGTGTTGATCAGGGTGGCGTGCATGCCGAGCGGCTGGAAGACGGCCTCGGCGGCGTACCGGGCGAACGGGATCCCGGCGGCGTCCTCCAGGGCGGCGGCCAGCACGTCGAAGCCGGCGTTGGAGTAGAGCCGCCGGTTGCCGGGCTCGGCCATCACCCGGTGCTCGTCGAAGGCCAGGCCGGAGGTGTGGGCCAGTAGGTGGCGTACGGTGGAACCGTCGGGGCCGGCCTGGTCGTCGAGTTCGAAGACGCCCTCCTCGACGGCGATCAGCACGGCGTACGCGCTGAGCAGCTTGGTCACCGAGGCGAGCGGGAAGAGGTGGTCCTGCGGGCCGTGCGCGCCCAGCAGCGCGCCGTCGCTCCCGCGGACCACCGCCGCCGCGGCGTGGGGTACCGGCCAGTCCTCGATCTTCCGCAAGCTCTGCATGGGCGCACTCTACCCAGCGGGCCGGGCCCGGGAGGGCGGGTGGCGTGCCGGGCTTGCTTGGAGTGCGCTCCAACTCGGTAGCGTCGTCGTTGTCGTCGAGACGGGGGTCGGAAGAACATGGCAGTGTCCGAGCAGGGGATGGCCGAGTGCGCGCAGGCGTTCGGAGTCCCGGTCACCGCGGCGGACCTGACGGCCCGCCACAGCATCAGCGAGGTGTCAGCGGTCAGCGGGCTGAGCGCGCACACGCTGCGCTGGTACGAGCGGATCGGCCTGCTGGAGCCGGTCGACCGCTCGCACGCCGGGCAGCGCCGCTACAGCGACGCGGACCTGGCCCGGCTGGCGTTCCTGACCAAGCTGCGGCTGACCGGCATGCCGGTGGCCGACATGGTCCGGTACGTCGAGCTGCTGCGGGCCGGGGACGGCACCCGGGCCGAGCGGCGGGACCTGCTGGTGGCGCACCGCGAGGAGGTGCGGCAGCGGCTCGCGGACCTGCACGCCACGCTTGCCGTGATCGACAAGAAGATCGACCACTACGGCGAGCCGGACCGCCCGGTCCCCGGTGAGACGACGATCCCGGAGCACTCCGCACAGGACAGGAAGAGCGCATGAGCAGCATCGAGACCACCCGGCTCGGCACCGGCGGCCCGGTCGTGGGCGTGCAGGGACTGGGCTGCATGGGCATGAGCGAGTTCTACGGCCCGACCGACACCGGGGAGGCGCTGGCCACCCTGGAGCGGGCCCTGGAACTGGGCGTGACCCTGTTCGACACCGCCGACATCTACGGCTCGGGCGCCAACGAGGAGCTGATCGGCCCGTTCGTCCGGGCGCACCGCGAACAGGTCGTGCTGGCCACCAAGTTCGCCATCGAGCGGCGCGCCGACGACCCCGCGTACCGGGGGATCAACAACGACCCGGCGTACATCCGCAAGGCGGTGGACGCCTCGCTGCGCCGCCTGGGCGTCGACGTGATCGACCTCTACTACATGCACCGCCGCGACCCGGACGTGCCGCTGGCCGAGTCGGTGGGCGCGATGGCCGAGCTGGTCGCGGCCGGGAAGGTCCGCCACCTGGGCCTGTCCGAGGTGACCGGCCCCGAGCTGCGGGAGGCGCACGCGGTGCACCCGATCGCGGCGCTGCAGTCCGAGTGGTCGGTCTTCGCCCGGGGCGTGGAGCGCAGCGCGGTGCCGGCCGCGGTCGAGCTGGGCGTGGCGCTGGTGCCGTACTCGCCGCTCGGCCGGGGCTTCCTGACCGGGGCGTTCGCCGACGCCGGGCAGCTGGGCGCGGGCGACTTCCGCCGCAACCTGCCGCAGTTCACCGGCGAGAACGCGGCCGGGAACGCCGAACTGGTCACCCCGATCCGGAAGATCGCCGAGCGGCTCGGGGCGACGGCCGCGCAGGTCGCGCTGGCCTGGGTGCAGCAGCGCGCCGAGGTGCACGGCCTGACCGCGGTGGTGCCGATCCCCGGCACCCGCCGGCGCAGCCGGCTGGAGGAGAACCTGGGCGCGACCCGGCTGGTGCTGGGCGCGGAGGAGCTGGCCGAGCTGGAGCCGCTCGCCGCCGAGGTCTCCGGCGGCCGCTACGCCGACATGAGCTCCACGGCGGACGCCCGCGAGGTCTGACCGCGCACGGGAGCGGCGGCCCTCAGCCCTGGCTCTCGGACGGGCCGCTGACCTCGCCGTAGTGGCCGAGCGCGATGGCGGCGAAGTTGTGCCGGCTCGCGGTGCCCTCGGCCAGGTAGCCGTTGTGGCCGTCGGCGCCCACCGAGGAGATCGACACCGCGCCGAACGCGTGGGTGGTCGGGTCGGCGCCGTGGCCGAGGCCGCCGACCTCCAGGTAGGGGACGTTGCCGATCCAGTCGCTGAGGTTGCGGGCCGCCCACACCTGGACGCCGGTGCCCAGCTCGGCGGCCGAGTCGACGCCCATCCCGGGGCTGCCGAAGGCCACCACGTCGGTGGGCTGCGCGTCGTGCAGCGACGGGGCGGCGGTGCCGCACACCACCGAGCCGTACGAGTGGCACAGCAGCGCGGGCGGCGCGTCCGGGTGGGTGGTCTGCTTGAGGCCGGCCAGCAGCCGGTTCAGCCGCGGCGCGGCCGCGTCGGCCAGCCGGGAGGTGACCGCGTCCGGGCCGAGGCCCTGCGGGGTGACGTAGCCGGTCCAGGCGATCACCGCGGTGCGGGTGCCGGGCGCCTGGGCGTGCTCCTCGGCGTACAGGGCGCGGGCCATGCCGGCCGGGGAGCGCAGCGGGTCGGCGGTCTGGTCGAAGTGGCCGAGGTCGGCGTCCGAGCCGGGCACCAGGACGGCGATCCGCTCGGCCGCGGAGAGGTCTCCCCAGACCTCGGTGACCAGGCCGCGGCCGCGCGGGTCGAAGGCGAGGATCTGGCGGCCCCCGGCGAGCAGCCGCTCCGAGTCGTTGGCGCGCGAGACGGCCAGCGCGCGGGTGGTGGCGTCCTGGGAGGTGTCCGCGGCGCGCTGCCGGGCGCGGTCCCGCTCGGCGGCGATCGCCACCCGGTTCGCGCGGTAGCGGACCTCCGGCGGGGCGCCGTCCAGGTTGCCGACCACCAGCGGGTACTCGACCACCAGGCGGTCCAGTTCGGCGGGCGACAGCGAGGCGAAGAACGCGGCGACGGCGGCCGGGGCCGCGGTGGCCGGGTCCGGCAGCGGGTGGCCGAAGGTCTGGTCGGCGACCCAGGCGGAGCTGCCCGCGGGCGGGGTGGTGATCGTCAACTGCTCGTTGGAGGCGGCGGCCTGCGCGGCCGCCGCGCCGGCGTCCACCAGCGCGGCGCAGCCGGCGAACACGCCGATCAGGACTCGCTTGACCCGCCTGCGGTGCATGGCGTCCACTCCCTCGGGCCGGTACATCGCGGCGGGACGGGCCCGACGGTGCTGTGACTGCCAACTACTAGTCAGCCAGCGTAGAGGGCGACCGACCCCGGGGGCAGGGCGCAAACAGTGTTCCCCGTCACATTCGCCCGTACGCTACTCCTCGTGCTCCCGCACCACCCGTTTCGGGGCGACCGAACGCCAGGCGTCGGTGAGCAGTTCGCGCAGTTCGTCCGCCCCGACCCCGTCCAGCCGCACCCGCACCCAGCCGAACCGGCCGGTGTACGGCGCCACCGAGTACACCCCGGGGGCGGCGGCGACCAGTTCGGCCTGCTCGGCCGGGCCGGCCTTCACGGTGGCCTCGCCCGTCTCCGGGCGCCCCATCGCGAAGATCTTCCGCCCGACCCGCAGTGTCACCTGCTCCCAGGTCTCCTCCTGGTGGGTGCCCGGCAGGGCCAGGGCCAGCGCGGTGAGTTCCTCGAAGGTCGCCATGGCCGCCACGATAGGCGCCGGCACCGACAGTTGACGGGAGGTCACCCGGCGGGCGCGGTCAGACCGTGCCCAGGGCGTACACCGCGAACAGCGCCGCGCCGGTGCCCGCCACCGCCCGCCAGGCCCGCGACGGCCACGGGGCGTCGAAGCGCCGGGCCCAGCGGCCGATCAGCGCCAGCACCGCGCCGAACACCGGCAGCCAGGCCAGCCGGGCCAGCGCCCAGCCGGCCGAGTCCGGGGCGGTGGTCAGGCCGGGCAGCGCGCCCAGGTGCGAACCCGCCAGCGCGGTCAGGAACATCGCGCTCTGGTGCCAGCAGAAGATCGTCATCGCGCCCAGGTTGACCACCACCACCGGCAGCCACAGCAGCGGCCGCCGCAGCGCCCGGCCCAGCCGGTCCTTCAGCAGCACCGCCGCGCCGCCCTGCACCGAGGCCAGCGCGAGCACCAGCAGGGACGGCGGGTGCGAGTTGGTCCGGGCCGCGCCCGGCACGCCGACCATGCTCGCCGGGTAGTGGAACACCAGCAGCAGCACCGCGAACAGCGCCGCCCCGCCCAGCGCCAGCAGCTTCGCCCCGGCCCGGGTCAGCCGCCCGTGCGCCCAGTCCACGCCCAACTGGTAGGCGAACAGCCAGCCCGGCAGCAGGTTCAGCAGGCTCAGCCAGTCCGGCATCGAGGCGCCCCACGGCCCGTAGCGCAGGAAGTCCACCGCGGCGACCGCCGCCATCAGCCCGGCCGCGCCCCAACCCCGGGCCCAGGCACCGAACTTGACGCACAGCGGGGTCAGTGCGGTCAGCACCAGGTACATCGCGATGTACCAGAGCGGCTGCACCATCAGCACCACCCCCGTCCGCACCGTCGCGTCCGGCACGCCCAGCGCCCGCAGCAGCGGCACCAGCGCCGCCCACACCGCGGCCACCCCCAGCACCGGGCGCACCAGCCGCAGCACCCGGCCGCGCAGCCAACTGCCCACCGGCACCCCGCGGTCGGCCGCCCGGCGCAGCGACAGCGCCGAGGCCCGGCCGCCCACCAGGAAGAACACGCCCAGCATCTGCAGCACCCAGCTCAGCGGCGCCAGGAACGGCAGCGCCCCCAGCGGGCTGGCGTTGTGCAGCACCCCGCCCTCGGAGCCGAACCCGCCGAGCAGCCAGTGGCCGACCGGGACGGACAGCAGGGCCAGGGCGCGCAGCCCGTCCAGGGCGCGGTCGCGGGTGGCGGGGGTCTTCGCGTCGACCTGCGCGGCGGCGCGGCGCAGTCGGGTCGGGAACGTCGTCACGGTTGTCTCCAGGGGTCGCTGACGGTCCGTCAGGCGTTGGTGGTGGCGGTGAGGGCGAGCGCGGCGAAGGCCGCGAGGGAGGCCGAACCGGGCGCGAAGTAGCCGCCGTGGCCGTGCGAACCGGTGGACGGCAGCAGCCGGGCGCGGAAGGCGCCCGAGGTCGGGTCGGTGCCGTGGCCGAAGCCGAGCAGCGAGACGTTCGGCACGTCGCCGACCCAGTCCCCGGCGTTGCGGCGCACCGCCCACACCGGCACCCGCAGCTCGTCCGCCCGCTCCAGGCCCATCCCCGGCGAGGCCACCGCGACCACCCCCGCCACCAGCGCCGGGTCCGGCGCCGAGCGCCCGCACACCACCGACCCGTACGAGTGGCAGAACAGCTCCACCCGCCCGGTCACCGGCGCCAGCCCCGCCAGCAGCCGGTCCAGGCGCTCCGCGCCCGCCTCGGCCAACTCCTCCCGGGCCGCGTCCACCCCCAGGCCGACCGGCGTGGTGTAGCCCGCCCAGGCCACCACCGCGACCCGGTCGCCGCTCGCGGCGCGCAGCGACCGGGCCATCCCGGCGAGCGTGTCGTAGCCGGCGGCGGAGGGCCGGTCGTAGGTCGCCAGGTCGGTGTCCGAGCCCGGCACCAGCACGGCCGTCCGCTCGTCGTGCTCCAGGTCGCCGAACACCTCGGCGACCTGGCCGCGCCCGCGCGGGTCGAACGCCAGCAGCGCACGGTGCGCCAGCCCGCCGTAGCGGTCGGCCTTCGCGGCGGCCGCGGCGCGCTCCGCGGACGGCAGCGCGGTGTCCCCGGCCCGCTGCCGCTGGTGCTCCCGCTCCTCCTCGACGGCCAGCGCGTTCGCCCGCAGCCGCAGGGCGACCGGGGCGCCGTCCAGGTTGCCGACCACCTGCGGGTGGCGCACGGCGAGGGACTCGCGCTGCGCGGCCGGCAGGCCGGCGAAGAACGCGGCGACCTCGGCGGGCCGGGCGCTGCCCGGATCGGGCAGCGGCACCCCGAGCGAGGTGTCCGCCCGCCAGGCCGCCGTTCCCGGCGGGGGCCCGGTCAGCGGCGTCTGCGCGTCCGCCGACGCCCACGACCCCACCCCCAGCACCGCGACCAGCGCCAGCCCGGCCGCGGCCGTCCCCCGACGCAGACGTGACAGCATCCGCTCCTCCTCCGCTCGTTCGGCAACGGGGAGGAAGGTAGGAACGGGACGGGGGCGGGGGCGTCACCCCGCGGAGCCAACCCGGGGGTGCTACCGCAGGGGTAGGAGGGCGCCCCTACTGGGCGCCGGGCTGCACCAGGCCGCTCTCGTAGGCGAGGACGACGGCCTGGGCGCGGTCGCGCAGGTCGAGCTTGCCGAGGATGCGGCCGACGTGGGTCTTGACGGTCTGCTCGGCGAGCACCAGGCGGGCGGCGATCTCCTGGTTGGACAGGCCGCGGGCGATGAGTTCGAGGACCTCGGTCTCGCGCGGGGTGAGGCCGTTCAGCCGCAGCCGCGGGTCGCGGCGCGGGGCGGGCCGGTGGCGGGCGAAGTCGGCGATCAGGCGGCGGGTGACCGAGGGGGCGAGCAGCGCGTCGCCCGCGGCGACCACCCGGACGGCGGAGATCAGGTCGGCGGGCGGGGCGTCCTTGAGCAGGAAGCCGCTGGCACCGGCCCGCAGCGCCTCGTACACGTAGTCGTCGACGTCGAAGGTGGTGAGCATCAGCACGCGCGGGCGGTGGACCACCCCGGGCGGGGGGTCGAGCAGCCGGCGGGCCGCCTCCAGGCCGTCCATCTCGGGCATCCGGACGTCCATCAGGACCACGTCCGGGTGGGTGCGGCCGCTGACCTCGAGCGCCTGCCGGCCGTCGGCCGCGTCGCCGACCACGTCGATGTCGCTCTGGGCGCTGAGCAGGGCGGCGAACCCGGCGCGGACCATCGCCTGGTCGTCGGCGATCAGGACGCGGATGGTCATGCGGCGCTCTCCCCTGGATCCGTGCCCGTGCCGGTGCCGTCCAGCGGCAGGACGGCGCGCACCCGGTAGCCGCCGTCGGCGGTCGGGCCGGTGTCCAGGGTGCCAGCCAGCAGGCGGACGCGCTCGCGCATTCCGACGAGTCCCTGCCCGGTGCCGCCGGAGGTCTCCACGGCGGCGGCCCGGCCCGGCGGCGGGCCGTTGCGGACGGTCAGGGCGAGCGCGCCGTCCGCGGTGGAGAGCCGGACCTCCGCGGTGGCGCCGGGGGCGTGCCGGACGACGTTGGCCAGCGCCTCCTGGACGATCCGGTACGCGGACAGGCCGACCGCCTCGGGCACCGACACCCCCTGCGCGCCGGAGAGTTCGGCCCGCACCCCGGCCTGCCCGGCGGTGGCCAGCAGCTTCGGCAGGTCGGCCAGGCCGGGCTGCGGCGTCCGGTCGGGGGCGTCCCCCTCGGCCCGCAGCACCCCCAGCAGGCGGCGCATCTCGGCGAGCGAGCCGCGGGCGGCGGCGGCGATCTGCCCGAACTCCTCGACGGCGGCCGGGGGCAGGCCCCCGATCCGGTACGGGGCGCTGTCGGCCTGGACGGTGATCACCGACATGTGGTGGGCGACCACGTCGTGCAGCTCGCGGGCGATCCGGGTGCGCTCCTCCAGCAGGGCGCTGCGGGCCCGCTCGGTCTCGGAGATCTGCTCCTGCTCGGCCAGCCGCCGCCTGGCCTCGCCGCGCCCGCGCAGGCTCCAGCCGAACAGCAGGATCGCCCCGGACAGCGCGGTGGCGACCACCGAGGAGCCGTCGAAGTGCTCGTTGAAGACCGTCCAGCTCAGGCTGCAGCCGACGAAGGTGGCGGCCCAGACGGCGAACAGGACCAGGCCGCGCTCCCGGACCGCCAGCAGGACCATCAGGAACAGGTACGACAGCAGCGTGGTGACCGGCCACGGCCAGGGCTGCTCGGCGGCCGTGCCGTACGTGGCGACCGCGCCGACCAGCACCGACGGCGCCACCAGCTGCCAGGCCAGCAGCGGCCGGGTCAGCGCCAGGACCAGCGAGCCGGACTGCACCACGGCGAGCACGGTGGCCAGCGAGGGGTCGACCCCGTGGAACCGGATCAGCGTCACGATGCCGGTGGGCAGCAGGGCGCCGACCGCGACCAGGGCCACCGCGTACGGGAGCGCCCGGATCCACGCCCGGCGGGCCGTCGCCAGTGGTGGGCGGTGGTGGCCGAGGGGCTCGGTGAGGGCGCTCAGGAAGTCTTGCTGGATGGTCACCGGGCCGAGGGTAGGCCGGGGGCGCCGCGCTGTCCTCATACCCCGGTAGCGCGTCCGGGTGCCACCCGGGTAGGGGGTCGGGCGCCGGCCGGGGCGGCCGGGTCAGCGCCAGGAGCCGGCCAGGGCCGGGCCCAGCTGGTCGAAGTGGCGCTCGATCAGGGCCAGCATGCCGTCCATCGAGTGGCGGTCGGCGTCCGGGGCGGCGGCGTACGCGAGGTGCGAGATCCGCACCACGGTGCCGAACACGGCGGCCAGCAGCCGGGGGCGCAGGTCGACGGCCGGGTCGAGGCCCTCGCGCTCGGCGAGGATCCGGGCGACCTCGACCTCCTGCTGGATGGCGTGCCGCAGGTGGGCGGCGAGCAGCGTCGGGGTGGACTCGATCAGCTCGAACAGCTCCAGCGCGGCCGGGCCGGTGCCCCGCCCCCGGTCGACGGACTGCCAGACCTCGCGGACCGCGCCGCGCATCGCCTCCAGCGGGTTCTCCCCGGCGGGGCGGGCGCGCAGGAAGCCCAGGAACGCCGCCTCGGCCTCGGCCAGCACGGCGAGGGCGACCTCCTCCTTGTTGGCGAAGTACCGGAAGAAGGTGCGCTGGGAGACCTCCACCTCGGACGCGATCTCGTCCACCGTCGTGCGTCCGTAGCCGTGGCAGAGGAACAGCCGGTGGGCGGCGTCGACCAGGGCGTCCCGGGTGCGCCGCTTCTTGCGTTCCCGCAGGCCGACGGGCTGCGGGTCGGCGGCGGTGGTGGGAGTGGCCATGGGGCCAACGATAGCGCCGAGATCGAGAACTGGCATCAAGTGACAGGAGTCACCGTTTGTCGAATGTCAGCAGCTGACATAATGTTCCGCGGTGGCGGTGTCCGTCTGTTCTGGAGCTCGTGGGGACGGGCGTGAGGGCCGGACACCGCCGTTCACGTTCCCAGCGGTTCCAGCGACACCACACGAACGGGGAAGTCCCGAGACATGAGCCAGTCCGTAGTACTCGACAAGGAAGCGGCTCCGACCGTGGGCGGCCGACTCCGGGGACACCCCTGGCTGACGCTGCTCACCGTCGCCGTCGGCGTCATGATGGTCGCCCTCGACGGCACCGTCGTCGCCATCGCCAACCCGGCCATCGCCAAGGACCTGAACGCCAGCCCCTCCGACATCCAGTGGGTCACCTCCGGCTACCTGCTGGCCCTCGCGGTCTTCCTGATCACCGCGGGCAAGATCGGTGACCGGTTCGGCCACAAGACCACCTTCCTGGTCGGCGCGGTCGGCTTCGCCGCCACCTCCGCCGCGATCGGCTTCGCCGGCTCGATCCAGCAGGTGATCCTCTTCCGCGTGCTGCAGGGCCTGTTCGGCGCGCTGCTCCAGCCCGCCGCGCTCGGCCTGCTGCGCGGGGCCTTCCCCGCCGACAAGCTCAACATGGCCATCGGCATCTGGGGCGGCGTCATCGGCGCCTCCACCGCGGCCGGCCCGATCGTCGGCGGCCTGCTGGTCGAGCACGTCAACTGGGAGTCGGTGTTCTACATCAACATCCCGGTCGGCATCATCGCCCTGGTCCTGGGCCTGCTGGTGCTCAAGGACGTCCGGGCCGAGAACGCCGCCAAGTCCTTCGACATCCCCGGCATCGTGCTGCTCTCCGGCGCCATGTTCATGCTGGTCTGGGGCATCATCAAGGCCCCGACCTGGGGCTGGGGCGACCCCACCACCCTGCTGTTCCTCGGCGGCGCGCTGCTCGCCCTGGTGTTCTTCGCGCTCTGGCAGAAGTACGCCAAGGAACCGCTCATCCCGCTCTCGCTGTTCCGCTCGGTGCCGCTCTCGGCCGGCACCCTGCTGATGGTGCTGATGGCCTTCGCCTTCTTCGGCGGCATCTTCTTCGTCACCTTCTACCTGCAGAACGTGCACGGGATGGCGCCGGTCGACGCCGGCGTCCACCTGCTGCCGATGACCGGCATGATGATCGTCGGCGCGCCGGTGGCCGGCTTCCTGATCGGCAAGGTCGGCCCGCGGATCCCGATCGTCGGCGGCATGGTGCTCACCACCGCCGCGATGCTCGGCATGTCCACCCTGGACATCCACTCCGGCAACGGCGTGATGTCGCTCTGGTTCCTGCTGATGGGCCTCGGCCTCAGCCCGGTCATGGTCGGCGCCACCGACGTCATCGTCGGCAACGCCCCGCTGGAGCTGTCCGGCGTGGCCGGCGGCCTCCAGCAGGCCGCGATGCAGGTCGGCGGCAGCCTCGGCACCGCCGTGCTCGGCGCGGTGATGGCCTCCAAGGTCACCGGCGAACTGCCCGGCAAGTGGCAGGCCGCGACCGGCCAGCCGCTCCCCGGCGGCCCGGACGGCGAACTGCTCAAGCAGGGCGCCCAGCTCGGCATCGCCCCGCCGAACGTCCCGCAGGGCGTCGCCGACGCCGTGCACTCCTCCTTCGTCAGCGGCATGGGCGTGGCCTTCGTGGTCGCCGCGGTCGTCGCCCTGGCGGCGGCGGGCCTGGGCCTGCTCACCCGCCGCGGCGTGAACGAGAGCGGACCTTCGGTCCACATCTGACACGACGCACCGCTCAAGGATCCGCCCGGGGAGGGGAGTTACCTCCCGGGCGGATCTTCGCGTTGACGGGGGCTGCTCGCGCAGTTCCCCGCGCCCCTGACGGGGCACGGAAGTTCAGCATCCTGGAAGGGGCACGGAAGTCCAGCGCCCCGCCAGGGGCATGGGGGAGAAGGCGGGCACGGAAGTTCGGCGCCTCTCCAGGGG
>NZ_JBHUWH010000151.1:0-16008 GCF_042670125.1 Kitasatospora sp. NPDC057198
CGGCGAGGCCGTGGCTGCGAGCGGTTCACTGCCGTTGCGCGCGTGGGCTTTTGGTTCTGTTACGGCACGCAGCACCACGGACCTTCGATGGGCTCCGGCCGTCAGCAGCTCGGACTCGCCGTTCCCCGAGCCCCTGATGGTGCTTTTGGTGTCAGGAGCGCTTGCGGCGGCGGACGAGGAAGGCGGTGGCCGCTGCCGCCGTCGCGGCGAGGGCCAGGGCGAGGGTGGTGATCAGGGCGGTGGAGGGGGAGGATGGGGCGTCAGTCGATGTGGGGGTGGTGGTGACCGGGGTGGCGCCGAGGTCGGGGAGCGGGGGGATCGTCGCGGTGGGGGTGAGGGGGAGGCTGATGGTGAGCGGGTCCATCTCGGTGCCGGCGGGGTAGAGGTTGCCGAAGGCGTTCGCGCCGGCGGGGGTGAGGGCGAGGGGGAGGTCGGCGGCGGTGAGGAGGCCGTCCTCGGTCTTCAGTGCGTTCGCGTCGAAGGTGGCGAGTTCGACGGGGGCCGGGGTGCGGGTGGCGCCGTCGGGGGTGCGTCCGGAGACGTCGACGGTGAGGCGGCCCTCGGCGCCGGCGGTGGTGAGGCGGGGGTTGGCGAGGGTGAGGTCGAGGCCGGGGGTGTCGCCCTCGCGCAGGCCGGTGAAGCGGACGGTGCCGGCGAAGGCCGCGTCGAGGGTGCGGGTGTTCGGGTCCCAGTTGCCGCGGGCGGGCGTCCAGCGGAAGAAGGCCCCGCCGTCGGCCGCGCCGTCGCCGAGCTGCCAACCGCCCCGGGCGACGGAGCCGGTGACGTAGTCGCGGAAGGTGCGGCGCACGCCCCAGTCGAGGGCGCCCCGGTCGAGGGCGGTGGTGGGTGCGGCCGTCGGGGAGGCGGTCGGGGAGGCGGTCGGGGCGGGGGCGGCGGCCGTTTCGGACGGGGGCGCCGACGGGGTGGGCGTCGGGGCCGGGGTGGTGGCCGGGGTCTTGAGGGTGACGGAGAAGGTGAGCGGGTCGAGCGCCGTTCCGGCGGTGTAGAAGCCGCCGAAGGCGTCCGCGCCGGCCCCCGTCAGTGTCGCGGGGACGTTGCTGAGGGTAATGGTGCCGGTGGCGTTCTTGAGCTGGACGCCCGCGAGCGAGAGGTCGGCCAGGCGGGCCTGGCTGGTGCTGGAGGTCTTGCCGGTCTGGCGGGACTTGGAGCTGACGTCCGCGTACAGGGCGGCGCCGCCGTTCGCGGTGGTTCTGACGGTGAGCCGGGAGACGGCGAGGTCGAGCGCGTTGCCGCCGTTCTCCGGGTGGCCGGTGAAGCGGACGCCGCCCTGGAAGGCGGCGGACAGCGCGCCGGTGGACGGGTCGTAGCTGCCGGTCGCGGAGTGGAAGCGGAAGACCGAGCCGCCGACGGTGGCCGCGCCGCCGGTGAGGGCCCACTTGCCGCCCGCCACCGGGCCGGTGACGTAGCTGAGGAAGGACTGCTTGATGCCCCAGTCGAGCCGTCCGCCGGAGACGGCCGGATCGGCGGCGGCGGCCCGGCCGGGCAGCCAGGCGAGGGCGAGCAGCAGGGCGAGCGGCAGTACGAGGGCGGTGCGCAGCCGTCCGGCCGGGCGGCGGGGTGGTGCGGGGGGCCGTCCGGGGACGGGCATGGCGGATCACTCCTCGGCGGAGGGGAAGCGGGCAGGTGGCAGGGGGTGCGGAGGGCAGGACCCCCCTGTCGAACTGAGGTAAGGCTAACCTAATATATGAGTCAAGCGTTCCGCTCACGACCCCTCCCGGGTCGGCCCCGACGGGACGTCAACGCACCCAGAAAGGCCCGAGGTTGACCCGCACCCTCCGCGACCGGACCAGAACCGCCCCCGCCGTCCTGCTCGCCGTCCTCGGACTCCTGTTCGGCGCGAGCGCCTGTACCACCGGCCGGGCCGCCACCGCCGACCCGAAGGCCCCCGCCGCCCCCGCCGCGGCACCCGACCGGATCGAGGCGCTGCCCGACACCCCCGCCCCCCGACTGCCCGTCACCGTCCCCTCCGCCGACGGCCGGCAGGTCACCGTCACCAGCGCCGAGCGGATCGTCCCGCTCAACGGCAGCCTCGCCGAACTGGTCTTCAGCCTCGGCCTCGGCGACCGCGCGGTCGCCCGGGACGTCTCCACCACCTTCGAACAGGCCGCGAAGCTCCCCGTCATCACCCAGGCCCACGAGGTCTCCGCCGAGGGCGTGCTCTCCCTGCACCCCACCGTGGTGCTCGCCGACCGCAGCACCGGACCGGCCGAGGCCGTCGAACAGATCCGGGCCGCCGGCGTCCCGCTGATCGTCCTGGACGACGCCAAGCAGCTCGCCGACATCGGCCCCCGGATCGACGCCGTCGCCGCCGCCCTCGGCGTCCCCGACGCCGGTGCGCAGCTCAAGGAGCGCACCCAGCGCCGGATCGACGAGGTGCGGGCGCAGCTCCCGGCCGCCGCGGCCGCCCGCCCCAAGGTGGCGTTCCTGTACCTGCGCGGCAGCGCCTCGGTCTTCCTGCTCGGCGGCCCCGACTCCGGCGCGCCCTCGCTGATCGAGGCCGCCGGCGGCGAGGACGCCGGCACCGCCGCCCACCTCACCGGCGACTTCAGCCCGCTCACCAGCGAAGCCCTGGTCAAGGCCGCCCCCGACGCGATCCTGGTGATGAGCAAGGGCCTGGAGTCGGTCGGCGGCGTCGACGGCATGCTCGAACTGCCCGGCGTCGCCCAGACCCCCGCCGGACTCGACCGCCGGATCATCCCGATCGACGACGGCCGCCTGCTCTCCTACGGCCCGCGCACCCCCCAGGTGCTCCGCGAGATCGCCGACCAGCTGCACCGGGGCACCGAGTGACCACCACCGCCCTGCCCGAGACCCCCGCCCCCGCCCTGGACGGGAAGCCCGCCCGCGACAGGCGCCCGCTGCTGCTGGCCGCGCTCGGCGCCGCCCTGCTCGGCTGCGCACTGCTCGCCGCCGGCACCGGCGCCTACGCCGTCCCGCTCGGCGACATCCTCGCCTCGCTCGCCCACCGCGCCCACCTCGGCGGCCACGCCCTGGAACGCGTCCCCGAGTCGGTGCTGTGGAACGTCCGGCTGCCCCGCGTCGTGCTCGCCCTGCTGGTCGGCGCCGCGCTCGGCTGCGCCGGGGCGCTGATGCAGGGCGTGTTCGGCAACCCGCTGGCCGAACCCGCCGTGATCGGCGTCTCCTCCGGCGGCGCGGTCGGCGCCGTCGCCTGCATCGTGCTCGGCCTGGACGCCCTCGGCTCGTGGACCGTCACCGCCGCCGCGTTCGCCTCCGGCCTGCTCACCGTCGGCGCCGTCTACGCCATGTCGCGCAGCGGCGGCCGCACCGAGGTGGTCACCCTGCTGCTCACCGGCGTCGCCGTCAACGCGTTCTGCGGCGCCCTGATCGGCCTGCTGCTGTTCACCGCCGACACCGCCGCGATCAGCCAGGTCACCTTCTGGCAGCTCGGCTCGCTCTCCCAGGCGAGCTGGACCAAGGTGCTGGCCGTCCTCCCGTTCGCCGCCCTCGGCCTGGCCGTCGCCCCCCGCTACGCCCGCCGCCTCGACCTGCTCGCGCTCGGCGAACGCCCCGCCCGGCACCTGGGCGTGGACGTCGAACGGATGCGGATCGTGCTGATCACCGTGGTCGCGCTGCTCACCGCCGCCGCCGTCGCCGTCAGCGGCATCATCGGCTTCGTCGGCCTGGTCGTCCCGCACCTGCTGCGGATGCTCGCCGGCCCCGGCCACCGCTTCCTGCTGCCCGCCTCCGCCGTCGGCGGCGCACTCGTCCTGGTCGCCGGCGACCTCGCCGCCCGCACCCTGGCCGCCCCCGCCGAACTCCCGCTCGGCGTCCTGACCGCACTCATCGGCAGCCCGTTCTTCTTCTGGCTGCTGCGCCGCACCCGACGCCGTCAGGGAGGCTGGGCATGACCGCACTGCTGGAGGCCGAAGGCGTCGGGTGCGCCGCCGGGGGACGGCAACTGCTGGCCGACGTCGACCTGGCCGTGCGCGTCGGGGAGATCCTCGCCCTGCTCGGCCCCAACGGCGCCGGAAAGTCCACCCTGCTGTCCGTGCTGGCCGGCGACCGGCGCCCGGACCGCGGCGAGGTCCGGCTCGACGGCCGCCCGCTGGCCGCGCACCGGCCCGCCGAACTCGCCCGCCGCCGCGCCCTGCTGACCCAGACCCACGAGGTGTCCTTCCCGTTCCCCGCCGCCGAGGTGGTCCGGATGGGACGCGCCCCCTGGACCGGCCGCCGCACCGCCGCCCAGGACGAGGACGCCGTCACCGCCGCGCTGGCCGCCACCGACTGCACCCACCTCGCCGGGCGCCCGTTCACCGCGCTCTCCGGCGGCGAACGGGCCCGGGTCGCCCTCGCCCGGATCCTCGCCCAGGACACCGCGCTGCTGCTGCTCGACGAACCCACCGCCGCGCTCGACCTGCGCCACCAGGAACTCGTGTTGCGGATCGCCCGGGAACGTGCCGCCGCCGGGTGCGGCGTGGTCGTCGTCCTGCACGACCTCACCCTCGCCGCCGCGCACGCCGACCGGATCGCCCTGCTGGACGCCGGCCGCACCGTCGCCACCGGCCCCACCTGCGAAGTCCTGGACGCCGGACTGCTCAGCCGGGTCTACCGCCACCCCGTCGAAGTGCTGGCGCACCCGCGCGGGGGCGCGCCGATCGTGCTGCCCGAGCGCCCCCGCGAAGCAGATTGACGGATCGTCGGCCCGGGAAGACCTCCGAACGGTGGGCGACCGAACGGGCGGGATCCGGGCCGGGGCGCGGTCCGGGCGGGTGACCCGGGCGATCCGAGCACATGACCGAGCCGGGCACGGGTAACCGCACCAGCAGGAACCGGACCACACCGGACACCCGGAGGCACCACGATGACCCTCACCATGGCCCTGCTGCTCACCCCGCTGATCGTCGCCGCGGCCGTCACCGCGACCCGCGCCCCGGCCCGCCGCGGCCGCCACCGCGCCGCCCCGCGCGGCCGCCAGTCCTGACCGGCCGTCACCCGCGCCGCCCGCGGTAGTCGACGCGGAAGTAGCGGCCGCTGTCGAAGCCCGGTCCGCCGAAGCACAGGAGCAGCAGGGCGCCGTGCCGGGCCCGGGCTCTGGCGGGTTTCGGTGGTGGCGGCGGAGTGCTCCAGCGCCGGTGGCCCAGCCGGGCGGTTCCGATGCCGCGGCGCGGCGCCCGCTCCTCGGCCCGGAGCGACAGCGGCGCCCCCGGCCGGTCCCAGTCGAGCCGGAACCCCGGGGCGCCGAACTCCGGCTCGGGATCCGGACCGTCATCGGGCACGTACCCGAGACCGGGCCGGTAGACCCTGCGGTCCTGCGGGACGGGCAGCCAGTCTCCGACCCCGGCGACCCGGACCCGCTCCAGGACCTCGGCCACCCCGGCCGTCCCGTCCCGGACCGCGAACCAGGCGACGGCCCGCAGCCGGCGCTCGACCCCGCGAGAGGTGGGGGAGCCGAAGTTGCCGGAGGAGTAGAGCGCGCGGGTCACCGAGTCGGAGAAATCCGTCCGCACGTGCTCCAGGCCCTCAACCTCCCCCAGCCGCCCGACCAGGTCGAGCACCTCCTGCTCCACCGCGTCCCGCCGCGCCCGGGCCTCCGGGACTTCGGCCAGCCGCCGCATCCGCCGCTTCGGCGGCCCGACGAGGTGCGAGCGCGTCAGGCCCAGCAGCACGACCATCAACACCACCCCGACCGCTTGGACCGGCACGGCCGCCAACCGCTTCAACATCCTCGCCACTTCCCCACCCCCGCTCTCACCCTCGGCGCGCCGGCCCCCGATGGCAAGGGGGAGCGGCGTCCGTTCTTCCCGCCCCCGGGCGGCGGTTCGGCCCCGACCCCCCGCCGACAGCCGCCACCTGCGCGGATGGGAGGATCGCGGCGCCCGTTCCGGATGAGGAGGACCAGTGGAAGACCGCTCGGAGCACGACCACGCCGCCTGGGAGGAGCTCGTCGGCGCGGCCCGCGAACGCGCCCGGGGCCGGCAGGCCCTGCTGGGCGAGCGGCTCGCCCCGCCGGACGACGTCCAGTACCGGTGGTCGATGGACGAGGCCCGGATCACCTGGTCGCGCGGCGGAACGGCCTTCCTGACCGGTCGGATCACCATGATCGGCAGCGTCAGCCTCTCGCACCGGACCTGGCTGTGGGCCTGGGCGAACGACTCGCTCCCGGCCGCCGTCCTCGGCGACATCGAGCAGGTCCGCCACTACGGCGAGCGGCACGGCCACCCCGTCCTGCCCTGGCCGGGGTTCGACTACCACCCCGAACTCGTCGCCGAGGCCCGGCTGGTCGCCGCCGCCGTCCTGGACGCCGACGCGCTGTGGACGGAGCACGAGGAGGACACCCAGCTGCACTTCCTGATCCACGACCTGACGCCCGTCACCTGCTGACACCGCCCCGGCGGCGGTGGGCGGCCACCCGGGTGCGGGAGGCGCAGGCGGGGGAGCAGTAGCGGCGCGGGCTGCCGGGGCCGGTGTGCAGGTGGAGGGTGCGGCAGCCGGCGGCCGCGCACTCGGCCCAGACCGGGCGGCCGTGCTCGGTCAGCAGCTGGGCCAGCGCCAGGGCGCTCGACGCCAGGAACCACTCGCCCCAGCCGGCGTCCTCGCGGTCCGCGTGCAGGTGCCAGGAGTGGCCGTCGTGCCGGGACAGCCGGGGCGCGACGGCGTGCTCGGCCAGCACCGCGTTCAGGGCGGCCGCCGCCAGGTCCGGATCCGGCTCGGCGAGCAGATCGGCCATCCGCCGGGCGGCGTCCCGCAGTTCGCGCAGGTCGGCGCCGGAGAACGCGTCCGGCGCCAGGTCCTGCGGACGCTCGCCGTGGCGCGCCAGCAGCGCCGTCGCCACCTCGCGGGGCAGTTCGGGGTGAGCACGGACGGCGTTCGCCAGGTCGATCAGGCGCTGGGCGGTGTCGAAACCGCGGCTGCTCATGCGGATGCCTTCCTGGAGCCGGTTCCGGCGGGGGCTTGCGTTCCGTCCGGGTAACGCCTTTTGATGGTAAGCCGTTACGGGGGGATGCCGGAATGCTGCTGCGCTACACGTTCGTCGCGTTCCTCGCCCGGCTGGCCGACGAGGGCGCCGCCGTGGCGATGGTCCTGCTCGCCCTGCACCGCACGGGCGACGCGGCACCCGGCGCGTTCGTGCTCGCCGCCTGGACGGCCCCGCACGTGCTGGCCGCACCGCCGGCCGGAGCCCTCGCCGCCCGCACCCGCCGCCCCCGGCTCCTGCACGCCGCCGCGCTCGGCGTCTTCGCCGCCACCGTGGCCGTCCTCGCCGCCACCCTCGGCCGCCTCCCGCTCCCGCTCGTCCTCGCCGTCGCCGCGCTCGGCGGCTGCTGCGGGCCCGTCGTCTCCGGCGGACTCTCCGCCCTGCTCACCCGGCTGCCGCCGGACGGGGCGCGGGCGCGGGGGCGGGCGGAAGCGGAGGTAGGGGAGGAGGGGCGGGCGCAGGCGTGGGACGCGGTGACGTACAACGCCGCCGCCGTGGCCGGGCCCGGACTCGTCGCGCTGCTCGCCGCCCTCGGGTCCCCGGCCGCCGCGATGCCGGTGCTGGCGGTCGCCGCCGGGTGCGCGGCCGTCCTGACCGCCCTGCTGCCGCCGGTCGCGCCGCTCGCCGGGCCGCCGCCCGGTCGGCTGCGCCGGGAGCTGGCGCAGGGGCTGCGGACGGTGTGGCGGCGGCGCGAACTGCGGGCCGTCACCGCCGCTACCTGCCTGGCCTTCCTCGGCCTGGGAGGGCTGACCGCGACGGGCGTCCTGCTCGCCGGGCACCTGGGCCGGGCGGGCGCGGGCGGCCTCCTGCTGACCGCGTTCGCGCTCGGCGCGCTGGCCGGGACGCTGCTGCTCACCCGGCCGTGGGTGCGGGCGGCGCCGCGACGGCTGGCCGTGGCCGGCCTGGCGGGAACGGGCGCCGGGCTCGCGGTGGCGGCGGCGGTGCCGGTGCTGCCGGTGGCGGTCGGCGGCTTCGCGGTGGCGGGCGCGTGCGACGGCCTCGTCCTGACGGCGACGCTGCGGATCCGGGCCGCCCACTCCCCGCCGCACCGGCTGGCACAGGTGTTCACGCTGGGAGCCGGGCTGAAGGTGTCCGCCGCCGCGGCCGGCTCCGCCCTCGCCGCAGCGGCCACGGCCGCCACCGCGCCCCGCTACCTGCTCGGCATCGCCGCGCTGCAACTGGCGGCCGCCCTGCTGTACACCGTGCTCGGGCGCGGCGCGCGGGACTGATCCGGCGTCAGGGAGCGGCCGGGAGGAAGGACGGCAGGACGAGGTCGCCGACCGCGAAGGGGCCGGCGGTGCCGTGCGGGCGGATCACCTCGAGGACGAACTCCGGGACGGTCAGGTCGAAGCGGTGCCAGTCGGCGTTCTCGCTCAGCGCGAGGACCGGCCACGCGTCCGGCCGCGCCGGGTCGGGGAGCCAGAAGAAGCTGTCGCCGTGGCAGGTGCCGCCCCACGGGACCAGGCCGCCCGGTTCGCCGGGTGGCGGGTAGGGGCGCAGGTGGTCGGCGGCGCCGGGGGAGAGCCAGGCGGCCGACTCGCGGGCGAGGGAGTGCGCGGTCCGCTCGTCCCCCGGGCCGGAGAGGAACAGGTACTGGCTGAACTCGCCGGGTCCGAACAGCTCGGCGAGTTCCCGGAACGAGGCGGGGACGGGCAGGCCGAGGCGCCGTTCGACGGGGAGCCAGTCGGTGGCGGCGGGCCGCGGGCGGGTCCAGCGGGTCAGGGCGGCGAGTTCCGCCACGGCGGGGGTCACCGGGCGGGGGCCCCGGTGCGGTGGGCGATCAGGGTGGCGAGGCCGTCGAGGATGCGGGCCAGGCCGAAGTCGAAGGCGTTGTCGCGGCCGTCGGGGGGTTCGGCCAGGGCGGCGGCCAGGGCGGGGTAGCGGGTGGCGTGGGTGTGGATCAACGGGACCAGGGCGTGCAGGAGTTCGGCCTCGGGGGAGCCGGTGGCGGACTGGCGGTGCTGGGCGGCGAGGGTGCGGACGTGGCCGATCAGCAGGACGGCGGTGTCCATGCGTTCGGCGCCGGTCAGGCCGTGGCCGTCGAGGGCGGCCACCACGCTCTCCAGCCAGGCGAGTTCGCGCGGACCGGTGGGGCGGGGGGCGGCGAGGGCGTCCAGCAGCCAGGGATGGGCGGTGAGGACGGCGGACATCCGGTGCGCCCAGGCGGTGAGCTGTTCGCGCCAGGGGGCGCCGCTCGGCGGCGGCGGGTCGCCCGCGGTGTGCTCGATCATCAGGGCGACGAGTTCGGCCTTGCCCGGGACGTAGCGGTACAGCGCCATCTTGGTGTGGCCGAGCAGCCCCGCGACCCGCTGCATGGAGACCGCGGCCAGGCCCTCGGCGTCCGCGATCTCGATCCCGGCGCGGGCGATCGACTCCAGGGTGAGGCCCGGTTTCGGCCCCCTGGTCGGTCGGGCGGGCGGTTCCCACAGCAGCCGCAGTGCCGGGTGCGGTTCGGTCACGACCCCTCCTCCTGCCACCGGTCGGCCTTGTGCGCGGCCCGGAACTGCGTCTACCGTACACAGCAAGTAACTGCGTCCTGCGGACGCAATTAACAGGGAGGACCCCCGTGCGGATCCTGATCTCCGGCGCCGGCATCGGCGGCCCCGCGCTCGCGCACTGGCTCGCCCGGTACGGACACCGGCCCACCGTGGTCGAACTCGCCCCCGCCCTGCGGGCCGGCGGGCAGGCCGTCGACTTCCGCGGCCCCACCCACCTGACCGTGCTGCGGCGGATGGGCCTGCTGGACGAGCTGCGCGAACGGCAGACCGGCGGCACCCCGATGACCTTCACCGACGTCCGCGGCCGCACCCGGCTGCACCTGCCCGCCGAGTTCGCCGGGGGCGAGGTGGAGATCCGGCGCGGCGAACTCGTCCAGCTGCTGCACCGGCACAGCGCCCCCGGCACCGAGTACCTGTTCGGCGACACCGTCACCGCCCTGCGCCAGGACGCCGACGGCGTCGACGTCACCTTCCGGCACGCCCCCGCGCGCCGCTTCGACCTGGTGGTCGGCGCCGACGGCCTGCACTCCCGCGTCCGCGCCCTCGCCTTCGGCCCCGAACGGCAGTACGTCCGCCACCTCGGCCACTACGCCGCCACCTGGCCCTTCGCCAACCGCCTCGGCCTGCCCGCCGGAACCACCGGCACCAACACCCCCGGCCGGCTCGCCGCCGCCGGCGCCGACCCCCGCGACCCCGGACGGGCCGGCGCCTTCCTGCTGTTCGCCTCGCCCGAACTCGTCCTCGACCGGCACGACCCCGCCGCGCTCAAGGCCCTGCTGCGCGAGCGCTTCGCCGACCTGCCGCACCCCGTCCCGCAGTTGCTCGCCACCCTGGACGAGGTCGAGGACCGCGACCTGTACGTCGACTCGATCAGCCGCGCCGACGTACCCGCCTGGTCCGACGGCCGGATCGCCCTGCTCGGCGACGCCGCCTGCGGCGCCACCATCGGCGGCATGGGCACCGGCACCGCGCTCGTCGCCGCGTACGTCCTGGCCGCCGAACTCGCCCGCGCCGACGGCGACCACCGCTCCGCCCTCGCCCGCTACGAGCGCACCGTCCGCCCCTACGCCGAACGCTGCCAGCGCGGCGGCGACCGCACCGGCCCCTTCCTCGCCCCGCGCACCGCCCGCGGGCTGTGGCTGCGCAACACCCTGCTGAGCCGGCCCGCGCTGCTGAACCGGATGCTCGCCATCGGCGAGGACACCGCCACCCTCGACCTGCCGGAACCCGCCCGCGAACCGCAGGAGCGGGGGTGAGGCGCGGGCGCGGGAGGCGGGGACGGGAAGCGGGGGAGAGGTAGCCTTATTCCATGGAATTCGCGAGGAATGGGGTGACCGCGATGGCGGACCGGGCCGCGAAGAGCGAGCTGTACGAGGCGTTCGCCGCCACCGGCAAAGCGCTCTCCAACGGCAAGCGGCTCGAACTGCTCGACCTGCTCGCCCAGGGCGAGCGCACCGTCGACGCGCTCGCCAAGGCCGCCGGACTCAACCTCACCACCGCCTCCGCCCACCTGCAGACCCTCAAACAGGCCGGACTGGTCGCCACCCGCCGCGACGGCGTCCGCATCCACTACCGCCTCGCCGGGGACGACGTCGCCGAACTCTTCGCCGGACTGCGCCGGGTCGCCGCCCGCCACCAGGCCGCCGTCACCCCCGCCCGCGCCGCCTACCTCGGCCCGGAGGACGAGGACGGGACGCTCACCCGCGAGGAGATGCGCGCCCGCGCCGCCGCCGGGCAGATCGTCGTCCTCGACGTCCGGCCCGCCGAGGAGTACGCCGCCGGGCACATTCCCGGTGCGCTCTCCATCCCGGTCGAGGAACTCGCCGACCGGATCGGCGAACTCCCGGCCGGCGCCGAGGTCGTCGTCTACTGCCGGGGCGAGTACTGCGCCCTCGCCCACGACGCCGTCCGCCTGCTGCGCGCCAACGGCCGCCGGGCCCTGCGGCTCGACGACGGCATGCTGGAGTGGCGGCTCGCCGAACTGCCGGTCGAGGCCGCCTGAGTGACGCCCCGGCGGGGGAGGCGGGGTATGGGCGGCCCGGTGTGACGATGCTGTGACGAGCCTGCTGCGGGCGCGTGTCGCAGGGCCCCTACGGTGTGTTGGTATGCGTTCTTCTGACGGCCCGGCGGGCCACCACGGCCACGGCGGCCAGGGCCACGACGGCCACGAGCAGGGCCAGGGCCACGATGGCCACGAGCAGGGCCAGGACCAGGGCCGCGAGCAGGGCCAGGACCAGGGGCGGGGCGGCCAGGGCCGGGACGGTGCCGGCGGCGCCCCGCGGGCCGGACGGCGAGGACTCGTGCCGGCCGTGAGCGCGGCGGTCCTCGTCGCCGTCGCCGTCGGCGCCGGCCTGGTGTACCTCCCCGGGAACGACCACCCGGCCGCCGCGCCCGCGCCGACCGCCACCGCCTCGCCCAGCCCCACGCGCGAGCCGCGGCTCGGCGGCCCCGCCCTGCCCGACCTCCCGCCGAACTACGTGGCGCCGTTGGACAGCTTCCTGCCCGCCACGGTGAAACTGGGCCTGGCCAAGCCCTACGAACGGGTCTCGGCCACCGACCTGACGGACTGCGCCGACCCCTCGATGCCCGAGCGCGAGCGCGGGATCGTCCGGAAGGCCGGGCGCTGCGTGGCCCTGCAACTCGTGGTGTACGGCGATGCCGACAACCGGTACACCTTCTGGGTCCTGACCATGCGCACGCTGTCGGACGCGCTGGCGCTGCAGAGCGAGCTCCGGAGGTTCGACGGTGCGGAGCCGGAGGAGCCCTACCGCCCCGTGACCATCGGCATCGCGGACCGGACGGTCTGGCTGTGGACGGCCACGGCGGTCGATCCCGCGAAGCCCGCGGACCGGAACCGGTTGGACTACCTCGCCGACGAGATCTGCGACCGCTGGATCAAGCAGGTGCAGGTGGCCCGGGAGGAGCGGCTGGTCTCGGAACCGCCACTGGTCTGAGGCCCGCCCCGGGCGCCGTCCTGCGTCGCCCCCGCCGCTGCTCCCGCCGTCCCCGCCGTCCCCCGGGTGTGAAAGTTTCTCGCTCGGCGCGGGTTTTCCGGCCCCGCTCCGAAGTGGGACGAAACGTGTGCGAAGGGCCCGTTCGACAGCGGTTCGACAGGGCGAAAGGCCGTCAGGGGCGGTCGGCGGGGCGGGAGTTCGCCGTGCGCGGGCCCCTGCCGCCCGAGCGGGACGGCCGCTAGCATCGGCCGCGGTCCGTTGCGGGAGCGCTCCCACGCTCCGGTTCCCGCATCGTCCCCGGTCAGCATGCCCCCACTCTGATGCCGACCGCCTCTCCCACCCGAGAGCACCCCGGAGGACACCGTGCACACCCCCGACCCCCACGGGCGCGCCGCCGCCCGGCCGACCCGGCGCGCCGCCGCGCTCACCCTCGCCGCCGCCACTGCCGCCGTCGGCCTGGTGGCCTTCGCCCAGGGCGGCGCCGACGCCGCCGTGCAGGGCAGCCTCTCCCCGGACACCCAGTTCTACAAGGACCCGACCTCGCAGGCCGTCAGGTGGGCGGCCGCCAACCCCGGCGACTACCGGGCGCCGGTCATCTCCAAGCGGATCGCCAGCCAGGCGCAGGGCATCTGGTTCGCCAACTACCGCCCCGACACCGTCACCTCCGACGTCCGCACGATCACCTCCGCCGCCGCCCAGTCCGGCCAGGTGCCGGTGCTGGTGGCCTACATGATCCCCAACCGGGACTGCGGCGGCGCCTCGGCCGGCGGCGCCCCCGACCTCGCCTCGTACGACGCCTGGGTCGGCAAGTTCGCGGCCGGGCTGGGCGGTTCGCGCTCCGTCGTGGTGCTGGAGCCGGACTCGATCGCGCTCACCACCTGCCTCAGCGCCCAGCAGCAGAACGACCGCTTCGCCTCGCTGGCCCGCGCCGTCAACACCATCCACGCCGCCGCCCCGAACGCCAAGGTCTACCTCGACGGCGGCCACTCCACCTGGAACTCCCCCTCCGAGCAGGCCAACCGGCTGCGCGGCGCGGGCGTGCTCAACTCGGACGGCTTCTTCACCAACGTCTCCAACTTCAACACCACCTCCAACGAGACCTCGTTCGCCCACGGCGTGCTGAACGCCCTCGGCAACCCCGGCAACCTGCACGCCGTCATCGACACCAGCCGCAACGGCAACGGCCCGTCGGGCAGCGTCTGGTGCGACCCGTCCGGCCGCAAGATCGGCAACTACCCGACCGCCGCGACCAACGACAGCGCGATCGACGCCTTCCTGTGGATCAAGCCCCCGGGCGAGGCCGACGGCTGCGCCGCCGCCGCGGGCACCTTCGTCCCCGACATCGCCTACCAGTTGGCGCAGAACGCGGCCGACCCGAGCACGCCCGCCCCGTCCTCGCAGCCGCCCACCTCGCAGCCGCCGACGTCCCAGCCGCCGACCTCGCAGCCCCCGACCTCGCAGCCCCCGACGTCCCAGCCGCCGACGTCCCAGCCGCCGACCGGGAACGCGTCCTGCTCGATCGCGTACCGGGCCAACTCCTGGACGGGCGGCTTCACCGCGGACATCACGGTGAAGAACACCGGCAGCACTGCCCTCAGCGGCTGGAAGCTGGCCTGGACGTTCCCCGGTGACCAGAAGATCACCAGCGCCTGGAACGCCACCGTCGTCCAGAGCGGCGCCTCCGTCACCGCCACCGACCTCGGCTACAACGGCACCCTGGCGGCCGGCGCGTCCACCAGCTTCGGCCTGCAGGCCACCTACGGGTCGAACAACACCACCCCGAGCGCCTTCATGCTGAACGGCACCGCCTGCACCGCCTCCTGAGCCATCCTCCCCAGCCCCGTCGGCCACCCCCCACCTGTGGGCCGGCGGGGCACCCTCCTTTTCCGGCCCGGCACCCCCCCGGGGGGGCGCGGCGCCACGAGCCGTGCTCAGGGCCGGAGTTGGACGGCCGTCACCATCACGTAGCCGACCAGCAGCCCGAACAGGCACACCGCCGTGATGTACCGGGGCGTGAACGGCAGCCCCGCGAGCGACGGGTAGAGCAGGACGGCGCCGCCCGCCGCCAGATCGGCCAGGTACAGGCCGTCGGGCGGGACGACGCCGGTGCTGTGGGCGGCCCAGCCGGTGGCGATCAGGAAACCCGTCAGCAGGGTGAAGCCGGACAGCAACCCGGAGCCGATCGCCCCGAGCGTGGGGTGCGGTTCCGGGAACGGCTCGCCCTCCGGCACCTCGGGGCGCAGGCGGTGCGCCACCGCGAGTGCGCCCACGGCGAGCGCCATGGCCCCGAGGGCGCCGAACAACGGAGCGAGATTCAACGGCTCCTCCTGGAGAACGCGAAGTGCTGCCCGGCGAGGGCCGCGAGCGCGGCCGGCAGCAGGACGGTGACGAGCAGGACGCTCGCCCAGACCGAGGGTTCGAGCGGGCCCGGCCCGGCGGCCGGTGCGTCCGGCGGCGGTACCGCGACCAGCGTCGAGGGCGACGCGGCGGGGGTTGGTGCGGCGGGTGCGGGGACGGTGGGGGTCGGTGTCGGGGTCGCTACCGGAGTGCGGGCGGGAGCGGGGGGCGGCACGCTGTCGGCCCGGACGGTCGGGGTCGGGGTCGGGGTCGGGGAGTGGGTCTGCGGGTGGGGCTGGGCCGGGGCCTGGGTGTGCGGAGCGGCGGGCGGCGGGGGCTGCGAAGGCGTCGGGGCGGGGGACGGGGTCGGGGACGGGTGGGCAGTGGGTGTCGGTGGCGGGGACGGGGATGGTGGCGGCGTGGGAGTGGGTGTCGGTGTGGGCGTGGGGTGCGGGTGGTGGCAGTGCCAGTCCCAGTGCCAGGGCGGGTGGTGCGGCAGCGGCAGGGGGCAGAGCGGGGGGAGCGGCGGCAGGTCGGGGAGTTGAGGCAGCAGTGGCAGTGAGGGCAGCGGCGGCAGCGGCGGGAGGTGATCGTCCGGGGTGCGGTCCATTGCCCGATCATCGGACCGTCCCCGTGGCGTGCGGTAGTCGTTCGCGGTCAAACCCCACCGGCCGGTGAACCCTCCCGGGGCGCGGCGGAACGTTCGGACGGGGCTCGGTCGTCCGTTCGACCGAGGGCGGCGGCGGCGAGTGCCACCGCGGCGGCGGCCAGCACCGGCCACCCCGTGCCGAGCAGCAGCGCCAGCACCGCCGGGCAGCTCACGGCGGCGGCCAGACGCGGCGCGCCGTCCAGGACGCGGACCGCCGCGGCCGTGCAGGTCAGGTAGACGGTGAGGAACAGCGCCGTGGGCACGGCCACCAGTTGAGCGGTCGTCAGCAGGCCCGTCCCGACCAGGGCGAACAGCGGGCCGCCGGTCAGCGCGGTGGCCGCCACCACGGCGAGCGAGCCGCGGCGCCCGGCGGCCGTGCCGGACGGGAGCAGTGCGTCCAGCAGGGCGGCCGCGCCCGTCAGGTAGGTGTTGGTGGCGGCCAGGGTGAGGACCAGCGCCGCACCGGCGGCCAGCAGCGGGCCCCGGGAGCCGAGCGCGGCGCGCATCAGGTCGGCCAGCGGGACGGAGCCGCCCGCACCCGGGCCGAGCACCGCCACCGTCGCGGCCGCCAGGGCCAGGCAGAGCAGCGAGGTCACGGCGAAGGCGATCAGCACC
>NZ_JBHUWH010000152.1:0-15985 GCF_042670125.1 Kitasatospora sp. NPDC057198
CCTCGCGGTGCGCCGCCCGTTCCTGTTCTCGTTCCCGTTCCCGTTCTCCGGCCGGGCCCGGTCGGGACGGGTCAGTCCGCGATGAAGGCGTCGAACAGGTTCTTCGCCTCGGGGCCCAGGGTCGGACCGGCCTGCCAGCCGCCCACCGGGTCGCCGATCGAGACGTTGGAGAACAGCACCGTCCTGCCGTTCTGCTTGGTCAGCCAGCCGCCGCCGGAGGAGCCGCCGGTCATGGTGCAGCCCATGATGAGCATCGGCGGGCGCGAGGGGTTGAAGGTGAACGGCACCAGCGCGGTGTTGGAGTCGCAGTGCTCCAGCTCCTCGCCGTCGAACGGCGAGTCGGCCGGGTAGCCGTACGCCTTCGGGGCGGTGATGTCCGACTGCTTGGCGTTGAACAGGATCGGGATGGCGCCGCCGACGGCCTCCTCCAGCGAGCGGGTGTCGTCCAGCGGGGCCACCCGCACGATCGCGAAGTCGAACTGGCTGGCCTCGTTGCCCACGTGCAGGCCCTCCCGGGGCCACTGCGGCGGCACCAGCATGTTCTGCGCCGCCCAGCGGCCCAGCGGGGCGATGTCCTGCCAGTCGTCCGGCTGCTTGCCGTGGCTGGAGGCGCCGGAGCGGTTGTAGCCGGGCAGGAACACCAGGTGCTTGTCGTAGTCGCTGCCCTTGCCGCCGTGCACGCAGTGCGCGGCCGTCCAGACCAGGTTGCTCTTGCCGGGGTGCTTCGGGTCGGCGACCACGGTGCCCGAGCAGGAGTGGTCCTCGCCCTCGGAGTTCTCCAGGATGATCCGGCCGAGCAGGGCGGTGTCCGGGCTGTACGGGTGCGGCACGGCCTTGGCCGGGATGGACGGCGGGAAGACCACCTTCTGGAGCGACGGGGCCTGCTTCTCCGGCGCGACCGAGGTGCCGCCCCGGGGCGCGGCGGGCTTCTCCTGGTCCCAGAAGTGCTTGATCGCCTCGAAGTCCTCCGGCTTGAAGCCGTTCTGGGACGCCCACTTCTTCCAGTCGTCGGCGCCCCAGTTCGGCACCTCGGAGAGGAACTTCTGCACGTCGGCGATGTCGATGGACGGCTTCGAGGAGGACGACGAGGGCTGTACGGGGCTCGCCACCGGGCTCGGCTCGGGGCTCTTGCTGCAGGCGGCGGTGCCGACGGCGAGCACCGTCACCAGGGCGGCGGCGGCCGCGGTCCTGGCCCGGCGGGCTATGCGGTGCGGTTCGGTCATGGGTGTTCCCCCCGTGTTCGATGAGCTGGGCGCCGATGGGCGCGGTACGGAACGGGGACGGCGGGAGGCCGCCCCCGGAGTCGCGGTCATTTCTGGGAGAGGTAGGCGAGCGCCTGCCGGGCCACGTCCTCCAGGTAGGGGCCGTTGAGGGCGGTGTGCGCCGAACTGCCGATCGAGGTGTTGCTGACCAGGCGCTGGCGGCCGTCCGGCCCGTCGGCGAACCAGCCGCCGCCCGAGGCGCCGGCCGTCATGGTGCAGCCGATCACCAGCATCGGCGGCCGCGCCGGGTCGAAGCTGCGCGAGCCGGGCCGGCCGGAGTCGCAGCGCTCCAGCTCCTGGCCGTCGAACGGCGGCACGGCCGGATACCCCCATGCCTGGATCGACAACTGCTCGCGCGGGGCGTCGAACCACACCGGGACGGCGGTGCCGATGACCTCCTCCAGCGAACGGGTCTCGCCCTCGGGGCCGCGCACCTTGATCACCGCGAAGTCGTACTGGTTCGCGGCGTCCCCGCCCCTGGTGCCCTCGGTGGTCCACAGCGGCGAGGTGATCACCTTGTCGGCCCACCACTGGCCGAGCGGGGCGACCTCGGCCAGCGTCGCCCGGCGGTGGTCGCTGCCCGCGCCGGAGCTGTTGTAGGCCGGCACGAACACCAGGTTCTTGTACCAGTCGCCGCCCCTGCCCTCGTGCACGCAGTGCGCGGCCGTCCAGACCAGGTTGCTCCTGCCGGGGTGCGCCGGGTCGGCGACCACGGTGGCCGAGCACTGGCCGGTGCCGCCGTTCGGCGCGGTCATGAACACCTTCCCGGACGCCGGGTAGCTGGTGTACGGGCGCGGCACCGGCTGCGCGGCCACCGGCGGCGGCGCGGACTGCGCGGACGGCGCCGTCGGGACGGTGGCGGGGGCCGAGGCGGTGGCGGTGGCGGTGGTGGCGGAGGCCGACGCGGTGGCGGGCGCCGCGGTCGGGAGCGGTGCGGTCGGGAGCGGTGCGGTGGCGGACGGCGCGGAGGACGGGTCCTCCGGCGCGGGGGAGGGTTGCTGCGGCGGCGCCTGCTCCATCTTCTCGGCGCTCCACAGGCCCGGCACCACCGGGTTGCGGAAGTCGTGGTGCCGCGCCCAGCGGTCCCACTCGGAGAGCCCCCAGCGCTTCAGCTCGGCGAAGCTGCGCGGACTCCCGTCGCCCCCGTCGCCGCCCGGGGCGCAGGCGCCCGCGCCGCCGACCAGCACGGCGACCGCGGACAGCGCGGCCACCGCCCTCCGTGCTCCCACCATCGCCCCCCGAGTGAAGAAAAGCGTTCCCCGGGCCAGTCTTCCATCCGGCCTCGGCGCGGCGGCGGGGTGGTGCCCGGCTGTTGACGTCCGGTCACCGAACCGTGATGGTGACGGCCCGTCAGGGTCCCCGCCGCTCACACCTGGGAGTGAGTGATCGGGCGAAACTCACCGGAACGAGTGAGCCGATCTTGTGCCCGGCGGCGGGGGATAGGTAACCCTTACCCGAAGGCAGTCACCGGCTCAAGGAGCGGATTTGACCAGCACCCTCACCGGCGTTCCCCCGGCCGTCCGGCCGGCGGCCGGGCACCCCGACCCGGATCCGCTGCTCGACCCCGACCCGGCCGCGGCCGCCGAACACGCCGCCACCGAGAGCCTGCTGCGCTGCTGGGCCCGGGAGACCGCGGCCGGGCGCCCGGACGGCGACCTGCTGCGCATCCCGGTGCTCGGCGGCGCCGCCCGGCTGTCCGCACCGGTGCGGCACTGGTCGGCCTGCGGCTGGCACCGCTTCGGCCCCGCCACCGTCTCCACCGGCGACGCCGCGCACCCGGTCGACGCGGTCACCGTCGCCGCCCTGGTGGCCGGCGCCACCGGCCGCCCCGAACCCGGCCAACTCGCCGACCTGACCGCCCGGGTGGCCGACTCGGTGGGCCGCACCGCGGAGATCCTCGCCCACCGCCGGGCGATCTCCGCCGCCCCCGCGGACCCGTTCCTGCGCGCCGAGCAGTCCCTGCTGCTCGGCCACCCGCTGCACCCCACCCCGAAGAGCCGCGACGGCCTCGGCCCCGCCCAGTCCGCCGCGTACTCCCCGGAACTGCACGGCAGCTTCCGGCTGCACTGGTGGGCCGCGCACCGCTCGCTGCTGGCCGGCGACTCCGCCACCGGCACCCCCGCCGAGCGGCTCACCGCCGAGCTGTACGGCCGCCCGCTGCCCGACGGCACCGCCGCCCTGCCGCTGCACCCCTGGCAGGCCCGGGAGCTGGCGCTGCGGCCGGCCGTCGCCGAACTGCTGGAGCAGGGGCTGCTCACCGACCTCGGCCAGCACGGCGAACCCTGGCACCCCACCAGCTCGGTGCGCACCGTCTGCCGCCCCGGCACCCCGTGGATGCTCAAGCTCTCGCTGGGCCTGCGGATCACCAACTCCCGCCGGGAGAACCTCCGCAAGGAACTGCACCGCGGCGCCGAGGTGCACCGGCTGCTGGAGGCCGGCCTGGCCGAGCGCTGGCAGGCCGCCCACCCCGGCTTCGACATCGTCCGCGACCCGGCCTGGATCGGCGTCGACCACCCCGCCCTCGCCGACCCCAACGGCCTGGACACCGTGCTGCGGCAGATGCCGTTCGGGCCCGCCGACCGGGCGCTGTGCGTGGCCGGGCTGGTCGCCGAGCAGCCGATCGGCGTCGGCCGCCCCGGCTCGCAACTCGCCGACGTGATCGGCGAACTGGCCGCCCGCACCGGCCGCCCCGGCCCGACCGTCGCCACCGAGTGGTTCCTGCGCTACCTGGACGCCGTCGTGCTGCCGGTCCTCTGGCTGGACGGGCAGGCCGGCATCGCCCTGGAGGCCCACCAGCAGAACAGCCTGGTCCTGCTGGACACCCTCGGCTGGCCGGCCGGCGGCCGCTACCGCGACAACCAGGGCTACTACTTCCGGGCCTCGCACGCCGACCGGCTGCACGCCCTGCTGCCCGCGCTCGGCGCGCACAGCGACACCTTCGTGCCCGACCAGGTCGCCGACGAGCGCTTCGCCTACTACCTGGGCATCAACCACGTGCTCGGCCTGATCGGCGCCCTCGGTTCCCAGGGCCTCGCCGACGAACAGCTGCTGCTGGCCGCGCTGCGCCGCTTCCTGTCCGGCCCCGCCGCCACCGCCACCGGCTCCGCGCTGCCCGCCCACCTGCTGGACGCGCCGACCCTGCGCTGCAAGGCCAACCTGCTCACCCGGCTGCACGGCCTGGACGAACTCGTCGGCCCGGTCGAGACCCAGTCGGTGTACGTCGAGATCGACAACCCGGTGGCCCGGGCGTGATCCCGGAGACCGGGACGATACCCACCACGGCCGGTGAACTCGTCCTGCGCACCGTGCAGTTGGCCACGGACCTGGACCTGCTCACCGGCTGGATGAACGACCCGGACACCGACCGCTGGTGGGCCCTCGCGGGCCCGCCCGCCACCACCGCCGCCCACCTCGCCGCCCAACTCGGCGGCGACGGCCGCAGCCGCCCCGTCCTGGCCCTGCTCGACGGCGCGCCCACCGGCTACTTCGAGCTCTACCGGGCCGACCTCGACCCGCTGGCCGCGCACTACCCCGCCCGCCCGCACGACCTCGGCGTGCACCTGCTGCTGGCCCCCGCCGCCCGCGGCCGGGGCCTGGCCGCCCCGCTGCTCGACGCGATCGCCGCCCGCCTGCTGCGGCGCGAACCCCGCTGCACCCGGGTGCTCGCCGAGCCCGACGTCCGCAACACGCCCTCCGTCCGGGCGTTCGCCCGCGCCGGGTTCACCCGCGCCGCCGACCTCGACCTGCCCGACAAGCGCGCCGCCCTGATGATCCGCCGGCGCGCCGACACCCCCGCCGCTACCTAGGACGACATGACTCCCCACGACGACACGGCGGGCCGGCCGCCCGAGCCGTACGACCTGATCGGCGTCGGCATCGGCCCGTTCAACCTCTCGCTGGCCGCGCTCGCCGACCGGGCCGAGGACCTCGGCGCGCTGTTCCTCGACGCCAGGCCCGAGTTCCGCTGGCACCCCGGCATGCTCGTGGACGGCGCCCGGATGCAGGTCCCGTTCCTGGCCGACCTGGTCACCCTGGTCGACCCCACCAACCCCTGGTCGTTCCTCAACTACCTGCGCGAGCGGCAGCGGCTGTTCCCGTTCTACTTCAGCGAGCGCTTCCAACTGCCCCGCCGCGAGTACGACGACTACTGCCGGTGGGCCGCCGAACGGCTCCCGAACTGCCGCTTCGGCAGCCCCGTCACCGCCGTCCACTGGGACGCCGGGGAGCGGCACTACCTGGTGCACGCCGCCGGCGCGGTGCACCGCGCCCGCAACCTCGTCCTCGGCACCGGCACCGAACCCGCCCGCCCCGAAGCCTTCGCCCCGCTGCGCCGCCACCCCGCCGTCCTGCACTCCGCCGACTACCTGACCCGGCGCACCGAACTGGACGCCGCCCGGGACGTCACCGTGGTCGGATCCGGCCAGTCCGGCGCCGAGGTCTTCCTCGACCTGCTGCGCCACCGGGCCGGCGACGGCACCCGGCTGCGCTGGCTCACCCGCACCCGGGCGATCGCCCCGATGGAGTACTCCAAGCTCGGCCTGGAGCAGTTCACCCCCGACTACACCCGCTACTTCCACGGCCTGCCCGCCGACGTCCGGGACGCCCTCGTCCCCGCCCAGTGGCAGCTGCACAAGGCCGCCAGCGCCGAGACCCTCGCCGAGATCCACGACCACCTGTACGAGCGCACCGTCGGCCGCCCGATCGACGCCGAACCGGTCGAGATCCTCCCCGGCACCGCCGTCACCGAAGCCGTCCAGGGCCCCTGCGGCGGCCTCGAACTGCACTGCCGGCACGGCGACTCCGGCCGCCGCCACCTGGTGCGCACCGACGCCGTGGTGCTCGCCACCGGCTACCGGGCGGTGCGCCCCGCCGCCCTCGACCCGATCGCCGACCTGATCGACTGGGACGAACAGGGCCGCTACCGGGTCGACCTCGACCACCGGGTCGCCACCCGGCCGGAACTCACCGGCGGTCTGTACGTCCAGAACGCCGAGCTGCACACTCACGGTGTCGGCACCCCGGACCTCGGGCTCGGCGCGCACCGCGCCGCCGTGATCCTCAACGCCGTCGCGGGCAAGACCCTCCACCCGCTGCCCCACCGCACCGCCTGGACCACGTTCCTCCCCCCCTCCGCCCCGCCACAGCCGTCCGTGCTCCCGCGACCCCAGGAAGGAACCGAGCGTGCCGCAGCCAGCCGCTGACCCAGTCCTCCACCTGCCGCCCCAGCTCACCGCCGAGCACTGGCGGGCCGCCGGGCGCGAGATGCTCGCCAAACTGCTCGGCGAGTTCGCCTACGAGGAACTGCTGCACCCGCGGGCCGAGGGCGGCGGCCGCTACCTGCTGCGGCTGCCGGACGCCGACTACCGCTTCGCCGCCCGCCGCGGCGCGTACGGCGGCTGGCGGGTCGAGGCGGCGTCGATCGAGGGCGGCGACGACCCGCTGCGCTTCCTCCAGCAGGCCCGGCACGTGCTCGGGCTGAGCGGCGACACCGCCGGCCACCTGGTCCGCGAACTCACCGCCACCCTGATCGCCGACGCCCACCTGCGGGCCACCGCGCTGACCGCCGCCGAACTCGCCGACCTCGACCACGTCGCCCTGGAGGGCCGGCAGGGCGGCCACCCGTGGATCGTCGCCAACAAGGGCCGGCTCGGCTTCTCCGCCACCGACGCGGCCGGCTGGACCCCGGAGGCCCGGCTGCCGCGCACCCTGCCCTGGCTCGCCGTGCACGAGAGCCTGGCCTCCTTCCGCGGCGACCCGGCCATCTACGAGAGCGAACTCGACCCCGCGTTCCGCAACCAACTCGGCGAGCGCGCCCACGAGTTCCACCTGCTCCCGGTGCACCCCTGGCAGTGGGACGAGACCGTGGTCGGCCTGTTCGCGCCGTGGATCGCCGACGGCCGGATCGTCCCGCTGCCCACCGACGGCGACCTGCGGCTGCCCCAGCAGTCCATCCGCTCCTTCTTCAACCTCAGCCGCCCCGACCGCTGCACCGTCAAACTGCCGCTCGCCATCCTCAACACCCTGGTCTGGCGCGGCCTGCCCACCGAACGCGCGCTCGCCGCGCCCGCCGTCACCGCCTGGATCCACCACCTGCGCGACACCGACCCGTACCTGCGCGACGAGTGCCGGGTCGTCCTGCTCGGCGAGATCGCCTCCGTCACCGTCGAGCACCCGCTGTACCGGGACCTGCCCGACGCGCCCTACCAGTACAAGGAACTGCTCGGCGCGATCTGGCGCGAACCGCTCGGCCGCTACCAGCAGCCCGGCGAGCGGGCCCGCACCCTGGCCGCGCTGCTGCAGACCGGCTCGGACGGGCGGGCGCTGACCGCCGAACTCGTCGCCCGCTCCGGCCTGGCCCCCCGGGAGTGGGTGCGCCGGCTGTTCGCCGCGATGCTGCCGCCGCTGCTGCACTTCCTGTACCGCTACGGCCTGGTGTTCTCCCCGCACGGCGAGAACGCCATCGTGCTCTTCGACCGGGACGACGTCCCCGTCCGGCTCGCCGTCAAGGACTTCGTCGACGACGTCAACCTCAGCGACCAGCCGCTCGCCGAACTCGCCGACCTGCCCGCCGAGATCGCCGGGGTGCTCAACCGGGAGGCCCCCGACTACCTCTGCCAGTTCCTGCACTCCGGCCTGTTCATCGGCGTCTACCGCTACCTCGCCCCGCTGCTGGAGGACCAACTCGGCCTCCCCGAGGACGAGTTCTGGGGCCTGCTGCGCGCCGAGATCCTGCGCTGCCAGCGCCGCTTCCCCGAACTCGCGGACCGCCACCGGCTGTTCGACCTGTTCGCGCCCCGGATCGACCGGCTCTGCCTGAACCGCAACCGGCTGCTGCTGGACGGCTACCGGGACCGGCCGGACCGCCCGCACGCGGCCGTGCACGGCCGGATCGACAACCCGCTGCACGCCGCCGCGCACCTTCCCGCCCAACCGGTCCGGGTTGTCAGTCCCGCCCCGTAGGCTGGGGGGCGTCATGACGAACGACACCACCGCACCCCTGTCCGGCGGCCCGGAGACGGCCGAGCCCCCCGCGCCGGTCCCCGCCTCCCGCATCCCCGAACTGCTGCACGCCGCCGTCGCCGCCGTCGGCGGCACGGAGCGCCCCGGGCAGGTCCGGATGGCCGAGGCCGTCTCCGCCGCCGTCGAGGAGGGCGAGCACCTGCTCGTCCAGGCCGGCACCGGCACCGGAAAGTCCCTCGCCTACCTGGTGCCCGCCCTCGCCCACGGCGACCGGGTGGTCGTCGCCACCGCGACGCTCGCCCTGCAGCGCCAGCTCGTCGAGCGCGACCTGCCGCGCACCGTCGAGGCTCTGCACCCGGTGCTGCGCCGCCGCCCGCTGTTCGCCATGCTCAAGGGCCGCTCCAACTACCTGTGCCTGCACCGCGCCAACGAGGGCACCCCGAGCGACGAGGGCGAGGGCCTGTTCGACCCGGTCGACGCGCTCGGCGGCCCCACCGGCAAGCTCGGGCAGGACGTGCTCCGGCTGCGCGAGTGGGCGGAGGAGACCGAGACGGGCGACCGCGACGACCTCACCCCCGGCGTCTCCGACCGGGCGTGGGCCCAGCTCGCCGTCACCTCCAAGGAGTGCCTGGGCGCCTCCCGCTGCGCCTACGGCGAGGAGTGCTTCGCCGAGCAGGCCCGCGAGCGCGCCAAACTGGCCGACGTCGTGGTCACCAACCACGCCATGCTCGCGATCGACGCGATCGAGGGCGCCCCCGTCCTCCCCGAGCACGGCCTGCTGATCATCGACGAGGCGCACGAACTGGTGAACCGGGTCACCGGCGCCGCCACCGCCGAACTCACCGTCGGCGCCGTCAACCGGGCCGTCAAGCGCGCCGCCAAGCTCGCCAACGAGAAGGCGGTGGACGCGCTCCAGGCCGCCGCCGAGAACTTCCACGGCCTGATGGAGACCGCCCAGCCCGGCCAGGTCGACGAGCTCCCCGAGTACCTCGGCTACGCGGTCGCCGCCGTCCGGGACGCCTGCCGCCAGGTGATCACCTCGCTCGGCGAGACCCGGGACAAGGGCCTCACCGACGAGGACGCCGTCCGCAAGCAGGCGATGGCCTCCGCCGAGACGCTGCACGAGACCGCCGACCGGCTGCTCACCGGCTCCGAGTACGACGTGATCTGGATCGAGCGCTCCGACCGCTTCGGCCCGGGAACCGCCTCGCTGCGGGTCGCCCCGCTGTCCGTCTCCGGCCTGCTCCGGGAGAACCTGTACCGGGACCGCTCGGTCGTCCTCACCTCCGCCACCCTCAAGCTCGGCGGCGACTTCAACGGCGTCGCCGGCTCGCTCGGCCTGCCCGGCGAGACCAGGCTCCCCGACCACCGCACCCCCGGCGGCCCCACCGCCGAGACCGGGGAGGACGCCCCGCCGTACTGGCGCGGCCTAGACGTCGGCTCCCCGTTCACCTACCCCAAGCAGGGCATCCTCTACGTCGCCAAGCACCTGCCGCCGCCCGGCCGGGAGCCCGACCGGCCCGAGATGCTCGACGAGCTCGCCGAGCTGATCGGCGCGGCCGGCGGCCGCACGCTGGGCCTGTTCTCCTCGATGCGGGCCGCCCAGACCGCCGCCGAGAAGCTCCGCGAGCGCCTCGACGTCCCGATCCTGCTCCAGGGCGAGGACACCCTCGGCGAACTCATCAAGGCGTTCGCCGCGGACGCCGAGACCTGCCTGTTCGGCACCCTCTCGCTCTGGCAGGGCGTCGACGTGCCCGGCTCCGCCTGCCAGCTCGTCGTGATGGACCGGATCCCCTTCCCGCGCCCCGACGACCCGCTGATGAGCGCCCGGCAGAAGGACGTCGAGGCGCACGGCGGCAACGGCTTCATGGCGGTCGCGGCGACGCACGCCGCGCTGCTGATGGCGCAGGGCGCCGGCCGGCTGGTCCGGGCCGCCGACGACAAGGGCATCGTCGCGGTCCTCGACCCGCGGCTGGCCACCGCCCGCTACGGCGGCTTCTTCCGCTCCTCCATGCCGGACTTCTGGTACACCACCGACCGGAACCAGGTCCGCCGCTCGCTGGCCGCGATCGACGCCTCGGCCCCGCCGGTCAAGCAGCGCTGACGGCGGAGCGGCCCGGACCCGCAGGTACGGGTCCGGGCCGCTCTACCGTCAGCGGACCAGGAGTGGTTCGAGGCTCAGCCGGCGACGCCGGCCAGGCGGCGGATGATCCCCATCAGCTCCTCCGGCGGGACGATGCTCGCCGTCCGGGTCTCCGGGTCGAAGTGCGTGATCGAGAGCAGCTCGCCCGCGCGCCACCAGAACACCCGCGGCGACAGCCGCCCCGGGCCGTCCTCGTACGCGCCCTGCGCGAACATCGCCAGCGAGTTGACCGCCTCCCCGACGTGCCCGTCGGCCAGCGGGTAGAACACCAGGTTGTGCCGGTTCGGGGCGACCAGCAGCACGCCCTCGTCCGGCAGTTCGGGCCCGCCCGCGGCCCGGACCGCCTCCTCGAACACCAGCAGCTTGCTGGCCGCGAACACCGACTCCGGGTGGCCCAGCAGGTGCAGGACGGCACCCTCCGGCAGGTCGATGGTCTGGTAGTCCACCGGCTCGGCGAGCAGGTTGGCCCGGCCCGCGGCCGAGAGCTCCCCCCACCCGAAGCCCGCCACGTCCCGGTCGTCGAGCACCCGGACGCTCTCCGGACCGTCCAGCGCCAGCCCCACCAGCAGGTCGGTGGCCAGCCGCCGCAGGTAGCCGAACTGCTGCTCCCGCGCCTCCTGGGGGATCGACTCGTCGGCGACCAGCCGCAGGTAGACGCTGCTCAGCTGCTCCGGAGCGAGACGGGTGGACAGGTCGCTCATGCGCGGTTCCTCGGGGTGTGCGGGCCGCGGCGGGGAGCCGGGCGCGTCCGGTGGGTGGCGGCACGGCCCCGCGGGCCGACCGTACACCGATCACATCACGCAACTCCCCGCGCCCGCACGGTTTTCCGACCCCTCGGGCGGCGGGCCCGTCAGAGCCGGCGCAGCACCGCCACCACCTTGCCGAGGATCGTCGCGTTGTCGCCCGGGATCGGCTCGTACGCCGCGTTGTGCGGCATCAGCCAGATCTTGCCGTCCTCGCGCTTGAGCCGCTTCACCGTCGCCTCGCCGTCGATCATCGCGGCGACGATGTCGCCGTTCTCGGCGACCGGCTGCTTGCGGACCGTCACCCAGTCGCCGTCGCAGATCGCCGCCTCGATCATCGAGTCGCCCTTGACCGTGAGCGCGAACAGCTCGCCCTCGCCGACCAGTTGGCGGGGCAGCGGGAAGACGTCCTCCACGGTCTGCTCGGCCAGGATCGGGCCGCCGGCCGCGATCCGGCCGACCAGCGGCACGTACGAGGTGGAGGGCCGGCCGGAGGTCTCCGCGGCGGCCGGGCGGGCCACCTCGACGCCGCGGACCTCGTAGGCGCGCGGGCGGTGCGGGTCGCGGCGCAGGAAGCCCTTGCGCTCCAGCGCCATCAGCTGGTGGGCGACCGAGGAGGTGGAGGAGAGGCCGACCGCCTGGCCGATCTCGCGCATGGACGGCGGGTAGCCGCGGCGCTGGACGGAGTCCCGGATGACCTCGATGACCCGGCGCTGGCGCTCGGTCAGGCCCGCCTCGTCGGTGCGGATGCCGGGCGGCCGGCCGGGGAGGGAGCGGACGACGGGGGCGGGCGCGCCGAGCGGGGTCTCCTCGATCGGCTGACTACGGCTCATGGTCTGGTCCATGCTCTCCTGGTCAGTGGTGCGCGCGGAACGCTCCTGCACCGGGATGGCGGTCTTGGCTTCGGCGGTGTGCATGACGCCGGTGGCGCTGGGGGTGGACATCGCGGCGACCCTCTCGTCGGGCTGGTGCTCCATCTGCCCAGCTCAACTGGCCCCTCTATCGAAAGGTTGCGCCAAACACACGTTCGAGTGAATTTATTCGAGGTCGGCTGACTTGATCAAGACTCCGGGTGTAAGTCGATTGCCTGTTCGACTCGAACAGTCTATGGCGTCCCCCCGCGGCCTGTCCCCGAAACCGCGCGTTCGCTCGGCGTGGCGTCGCGCCAGCTACTAGATCTAGTGGCTAGTCTCCTCGATCGGGCACAGGTGTTGTGTTCGGGTAGAGTGTGGCGAGTTGTTCGCCGTCGGGTCGCAGGGAGGGAGTTCCAGGTGCACTGCCCCTTCTGCCGGCATCCGGACAGCAGAGTCGTGGACAGCCGGGCCAGCGACGACGGGAGCTCGATCCGCCGCCGCCGGCAGTGCCCCGACTGCGGCCGGCGGTTCACCACCGTCGAGACCGCCACCCTGATGGTGATCAAGCGCAGCGGCGTCACCGAGCCCTTCTCCCGCGAGAAGGTGATCTCCGGCGTCCGCAAGGCGTGCCAGGGCCGCCCGGTCACCGAGGACGCGCTGGCCCAGCTCGGCCAGCGGGTCGAGGAGTGCGTCCGGGCCAGTGGCAGCGCCGAGCTCTCGACGCACGACGTCGGATTGGCCATACTCGGCCCCCTGAAGGAACTGGACGTGGTGGCGTACCTGCGGTTCGCCTCCGTCTACCGCGCGTTCGACAACCTCGAGGACTTCGAGGCCGCGATCGCGGAGCTCCGCGCCGAGCGGCCCGCGGTCCCCGAGCCGGTGCCCGTGTCCTAGCCGGCGCCTGCACCGCCGCCCGTACCCCCGTTTCCACGTCCCGACGTTTTCCCGTAGCCACCATCCCGTAGTCACCAGCAGTACCCGTGCGCAGCGGCGGGGTTCCCCCCTGCCCGCACACGGACGGAACGAACCAGTCGTGCCCGGACTTTTCCGGGCACTTCGGGCGTTTGCCCAGGAGGAGGAGCAAGAGCAGTGACAGACACCACGAGCGGGTCCGCACGAGGGTCGAAGTCGGACAAGGCCGGCAAGGGGGCCAAGGGCCCCAAGGCCGGGCTGCGGCTGGAGCGCATCTACACCACCCCTGGGGTCCACCCGTACGACGCGGTCACCTGGGAGCGCCGCGACGTGGTGATGACCAACTGGCGCGACGGGTCGATCAACTTCGAGCAGCGCGGCGTCGAGTTCCCCGACTTCTGGTCGGTCAACGCGGTCAACATCGTCACCAGCAAGTACTTCCGCGGCGCGGTCGGCACCCCGCAGCGCGAGTGGAGCCTGAAGCAGATCATCGACCGGGTGGTGCTCACCTACCGCGCGGCCGGCGAGAAGCACGGCTACTTCGCCTCCCCGGACGACGCCGAGGTGTTCGAGCACGAGCTGACCCACGCCCTCCTCCACCAGGTGTTCAGCTTCAACTCGCCGGTCTGGTTCAACGTCGGCACCCAGCAGCCGCAGCAGGTCTCCGCCTGCTTCATCCTGTCCGTCGACGACTCCATGGAGTCGATCCTCGACTGGTACAAGGAAGAGGGCATGATCTTCAAGGGCGGTTCCGGCGCGGGCCTGAACCTGTCCCGGATCCGCTCCTCCAAGGAACTGCTCTCCTCCGGCGGCAACGCCTCCGGCCCGGTCTCCTTCATGCGCGGCGCCGACGCCTCGGCCGGCACCATCAAGTCCGGCGGCGCGACCCGCCGGGCCGCCAAGATGGTCGTGCTGGACGTCGACCACCCGGACGTCGAGGCGTTCATCGAGACCAAGGTGAAGGAGGAGGAGAAGATCCGCGCCCTGCGCGACGCCGGGTTCGACATGGACCTGGGCGGCGACGACATCACCTCCGTCCAGTACCAGAACGCCAACAACTCGGTCCGCGTCAACGACGAGTTCATGACCGCGGTGGAGAACGGCACCACCTTCGGCCTGCGCGGCCGGATGACCGGCGAGGTCATCGAGACCGTCGACGCCAAGGGCCTGTTCCGCAAGATGGCCGAGGCCGCCTGGGCCTGCGCCGACCCGGGCATCCAGTACGACTCGGTGATCAACCACTGGCACACCTGCCCCGAGTCCGGCCGGATCAACGCCTCCAACCCGTGCTCCGAGTACATGCACCTGGACAACTCCAGCTGCAACCTGGCCTCGCTGAACCTGATGAAGTTCCTCCGCGACGACGACAGCTTCGACGCGGCCAACTTCGCCAAGGTCGTCGAGCTGGTCATCACCGCGATGGACATCTCGATCTGCTTCGCCGACTTCCCGACCGAGAAGATCGGCGAGACCACCCGCGCCTACCGCCAGCTCGGCATCGGCTACGCCAACCTCGGCGCCCTGCTGATGGCCACCGGCCACGCCTACGACTCCGCGGGCGGCCGCGCCCTGGCCGGCGCGATCACCTCGCTGATGACCGGCACCGCCTACCGCCGCTCCGCCGAACTCGCCGCCGTGGTCGGCCCGTACGACGGCTACGCCCGCAACGCCGCCCCGCACCGGCGGGTCATGAAGCAGCACGCGGACGCCTCGGCCGCCGTCGCCCCGCTGGACGACCTGGACAGCCCGGTCTGGGCGGTCGCCAACGACACCTGGGCCGACGTGGTCCGCCTCGGCGAGCAGAACGGCTTCCGCAACGCGCAGGCGTCGGTGCTCGCCCCGACCGGCACCATCGGCCTGATGATGGACTGCGACACCACCGGCGTCGAACCCGACCTGGCCCTGGTCAAGTTCAAGAAGCTGGTCGGCGGCGGCTCGATGCAGATCGTCAACGGCACCGTCCCGCGCGCCCTGAAGCGCCTGGGCTACCAGGACGAGCAGGTCGAGGCGATCGTCGCGCACATCGCCGAGCACGGGAACGTCATCGACGCGCCCGGCCTCAAGGCCGCCCACTACGAGGTGTTCGACTGCGCGATGGGCGAGCGGTCGATCTCCCCGATGGGCCACGTCCGGATGATGGCCGCGATCCAGCCGTGGATCTCCGGCGCCATCTCCAAGACCGTCAACATGCCGGAGAACGCCACCGTCGAGGACGTCGAGGAGATCTACTTCGAGGCGTGGAAGCTCGGCGTCAAGGCGCTGGCGATCTACCGCGACAACTGCAAGGTCGGCCAGCCGCTCTCCGCCAAGACCAAGACCCCGGCGGCCGCTTCGACCCCCGCCCCGGCCCCCGCGGTGGAGAAGGTCGTCGAGTACCGGCCGACCCGCAAGCGCCTGCCCAAGGGCCGCCCCGGCATCACCACCTCCTTCACGGTCGGCGGCGCCGAGGGCTACATGACCGCCAACTCCTACCCGGACGACGGCCTCGGCGAGGTCTTCCTGAAGATGTCCAAGCAGGGCTCGACCCTCGCGGGCATGATGGACGCCTTCTCCATCGCCGTCTCGGTCGGCCTGCAGTACGGCGTCCCGCTGGAGACGTACGTCGCCAAGTTCACCAACATGCGCTTCGAGCCGGCCGGCCTGACCGACGACCCGGACGTGCGGATGGCCCAGTCGATCGTCGACTACATCTTCCGCCGCCTGGCCCTCGACTTCCTGCCCTTCGAGACCCGCTCCGCGCTGGGCATCCACTCCGTCGAGGAGCGCACCCGGCACCTGGAGACCGGCTCCTACGAGCCGATCGAGGAGGACGTCGACATCGAGTCGCTGGCCCAGTCGGCCCCGCTCACCCCGGAGAAGCCGCACGTCGCCCTCCCGGTGGTCGAGCAGCGGGGGGCCGCCCCGGCCGCCCACAACTCGACCGAACTCGCCGAGATCCGCCTCGGCCTGAACGCCGACGCCCCGCTCTGCTTCTCCTGCGGCACCAAGATGCGCCGCGCGGGCAGCTGCTACCTCTGCGAGGGCTGCGGCTCCACCAGCGGCTGCAGCTGACACCGGGCCGTCCGGGACGTGAAACCCCCGCTCAGGGCGGTGGAGCCGGTTGCCGGCTCC
>NZ_JBHUWH010000153.1:0-15956 GCF_042670125.1 Kitasatospora sp. NPDC057198
GGTCAGGGGGTGTGCGCGCGCCCGGTGCCGGCCGTGCCGGGGCCGACGGCCGGTCGGCTTTTCACCCGGAAGTGGGTCAGCCGGCGATCTGGTCCCAGCCCTCGATCTCCTGCGGCTTGCGGGCGGCCGGGCCGATGTAGCGGGCGGCCGGGCGGACCAGCCGGCCGGTGCGCTTCTGCTCCAGGATGTGCGCCGACCAGCCGGCCGTGCGGGCACAGGTGAACATCGAGGTGAACATGTGCGCCGGGACCTCGGCGAAGTCCAGCATGATGGCGGCCCAGAACTCGACGTTGGTGGCCAGCACCCGGTCCGGGCGGCGGTTGTGCAGCTCCTCCAGGGCGGCCTTCTCCAGCGCCTCGGCGATCTCGTAGCGCGGCGCGCCGAGCTCCTTGGCGGTGCGGCGCAGCACCCGGGCGCGCGGGTCCTCGGCGCGGTAGACCCGGTGGCCGAAGCCCATCAGGCGCTCGCCCTTGTCCAGGGCGTTCTTCACGTAGCCGGCCGCGTCGCCGGTGCGCTCGATCTCCTCGATCATGCCGAGCACCCGGGACGGCGCGCCGCCGTGCAGCGGGCCGGACATCGCGCCGACCGCGCCGGACAGCGCGGCCGCGACGTCCGCGCCGGTGGAGGCGATCACCCGGGCGGTGAAGGTGGAGGCGTTCATGCCGTGCTCGGCGGCCGAGGTCCAGTACGCGTCGACGGCCTTGACGTGCTTCGGGTCCGGCTCGCCGCGCCAGCGGATCATGAACCGCTCGACGATGGTCTCGGCCTTGTCGATCTCGCGCTGCGGCACCATCGGCAGGCCCTGGCCGCGGGCCGACTGGGCCACGTACGACAGCGCCATCACGGCGGCCCGCGCGAGGTCGTCGCGGGCCTGCTCGGCGGAGATGTCCAGCAGCGGCTTGAGGCCCCAGACCGGGGCGAGCATGGCGAGGGCGGACTGCACGTCGACCCGGATGTCGCCGGAGTGCACCGGGATCGGGAACGGCTCGGCGGCCGGCAGACCGGGGGCGAACCTGCCGTCGACCAGCAGGCCCCACACGTGCCCGAAGGAGACCTGGCCGACCAGGTCCTCGATGTCCACCCCGCGGTAGCGCAGCGCCCCGCCCTCGCGGTCGGGCTCGGCGATCTCGCTCTCGAAGGCGACTACACCCTCAAGGCCGGGTACGAAATCCGACATCTGAACGGCTCCTTCAATGAATCCGACGGCGGCGCGCGGCCGTGGTGGGGCGGCGCGCCGGTGGCCGATGGTGTTTGGCACTCGGTGTCAGACTGACAGGCACGGAGTGCATTGCGCCATACACCACGACGGTGATGTTTCCCCCACGGGGCCGCCCGACCCCTGTCGTCCCCGGCGTCGTCGGCGGAGCCACCGGGACGTACCGGGCGACAGCCGGACGTTTTCCCGGGCAGCGGGTGGTGGAGCGGTGGCGAGCCACCCTACTCCCGGGGGTCCGCCGGGTGCGGCGGCGTCCGGCGCTTGTCGTACGGGATGATGGGGGCGTGCCTACCGCGGAACGCCGTCCGAGCGCCGAGCCCCTGCCCGCCGGATCCGACCTGCCCGCCGGATCCGCCCCGTCCGCCGGGTCCGGCCTGCCCGCCGGGTCCGTCCCGTTCACCGGGTCCGCCCCGCCGCCGGGGCCGGACCCGTCCGTGATGCGCGAGCACTACCGGCACGAGGGCCTCGCCGAGGGCGATCTCGCCGACGACCCGTTCCAGCAGTTCGCCCGCTGGTTCCACGAGGCGCGCGAGGCGGGCGTGGCCGAGGCCAACGCGATGGTGCTCTCCACCGCCGACGCCGAGGGGCTGCCCTCCTCCCGCACCGTGCTGCTCAAGGGCTACGACCCGCGCGGCTTCGTGTTCTTCACCAACTACGGCTCCCGCAAGGGCGCCGACCTGGCGGCCAACCCGAACGCGGCGCTGCTCTTCCCGTGGATCGCGCTGGCCCGCCAGGTCATCGTCACCGGCCGGGTGGAGAAGGTCGGCCGGGACGAGACCGCCGCCTACTTCCGCACCCGCCCGCACGGCTCCCAGCTCGGCGCCTGGGCCAGCGAGCAGTCCAGCCCGGTGGCCGGCCGGGAGGTGCTGGAGCAGCGGTACGCCGACCTCGCCGCCCGCTACCCGGAGGGCGAGGGCGTGCCCGTCCCGCCGTTCTGGGGCGGCTACCGGGTGGTGCCGCGCGCCGTCGAGTTCTGGCAGGGGCGGGAGAACCGGTTGCACGACCGGTTGCGCTTCACCGCCGAGGGGGAGGGGTGGCGGGTCGAGCGCCTCTGCCCCTGAGCCGGGTGCGCCGGCGCGCGCCGGGCGCACATGCCGCAAGGCTGACCGTTCGTCAACTCCTGGGGTACACAAGTACTCCAGGAGGAGGACGTAACGAGAATCGGCACGTTTGAGGCAGCGGATTGTGGGTAGCGCGGCGTAGGATTGCGCGCGGGTGAGTCCCGTCAAAAGGATGCCGGGGCCTCCGTTGTGGGCGCCCGACGTCCGGGCGCAGAAACGAGTCATCATGGTCGCCGCCACCAAGCCCGCCGACAGCGCGCGCGCCGAGGAGTCCGCCCCCTCGCTGGCAGCCCTGGCCGCCCTCGGCACCGAGGAGCTCACCGCCGGCCTGCACCGGGCCCTCCCGGGCGGCGAGTCCGGGCAGGTGGCCGTGGCCGCGTTCAACTCCTCCATCTGACCGGCCCGGAACCGCACCGGACCCGACGTCCCGCCTGATCACCCGTGCCGCCCGCGCCGCGCCCGCCCGTCCCGTTCTCGCAGTACGTCCTCAAGGTCCACGGCCGCTGTGACCTGGCCTGCGACCACTGCTACGTCTACGAACACGCGGACACCAGTTGGAGGGGCAAGGCGCGGGTGGTCGACGAGGCGGTGCTCGCCCGCACCGCCGAGCGGATCGCCGAGCACGTCCGCACCCACCGGCTGCCCGCCGTCCACGTGGTCCTGCACGGCGGGGAGCCGCTGCTGGCCGGCCCGGCCCGGCTCGGCCGGGCGGCCGAACTGCTGCGCGCCGCCCTGCCCCCCGAATGCGCCCTCGACCTGCGGATCCACACCAACGGGGTGCGGCTGACCACCCGCCACCTCGACCTGTTCGCCGAGCACGGCATCAAGGTCGGCGTCTCGCTGGACGGCGACCGGGCCGCCAACGACCGGCACCGCCGCTTCGCCGACGGCCGCAGCAGCCACGCCAAGGTGCTCGCCGCCGTCGGCCTGCTGCGCCGCCCCGAGTACCGGCACCTGTACGCGGGCCTGCTGTGCACCATCGACGTGGAGAACGACCCCGTCGCGGTGCTGGACGCGCTGGTCGCCCTGGAACCGCCCCGGGTGGACTTCCTCCTCCCGCACGCCACCTGGGCCGACCCACCCGAGCGCCCCGCCGGGCTCGGCCCGACGCCGTACGCGGACTGGCTGCTGGCGGTGTACCGGCGCTGGGAGGAACTCGGCCGCCCCGTCCCGGTCCGCACCTTCGACTCGATCCACCGCACCCTGCGCGGGCGCTCCAGCCTCACCGAGTCGCTCGGGCTCGACCCGGCCGACCTGGTCGTGGTGGAGACCGACGGCTCCTTCGAGCAGGCCGACAGCCTGAAGACCGCCTACGACGGTGCGCCCGAGACCGGGTTCACGGTGTTCGAGCACACCCTCGACCAGGTCGCCGCGCACCCCGGCATGGTGGAGCGGCAGTCCGGGCTGGCCGGACTGGCCGACGAGTGCCGGGCCTGCCCGGTGGTGCGCTCCTGCGGCGGCGGACTCTACGCCCACCGCTACCGGGCCGACGACGGCTCCGGCTTCCGCAACCCCTCCGTCTACTGCGGGGACCTCTTGAAGCTGATCACCACCGTCCGGGACCGCACCGCGCCCACCGCCACCGCCACCGTCCCGGCCCAGGACCCGCCCGGCGCCGCGCTGTCCGACCGCCGGCTCGACGAACTGGCGGCGGGCTACGGCGGCGCCGACACCGTCCGGGCCCTGGCCGCGGCCCAACTCGGGCTCACCCGGCGGCTGGTGGCCGCCGTCGCGACCGCCGCCCCGGCCTGGGAGCTGGTCACCTCGCTGGACGCCGCGGACGGCGCCGCGCTGGACGCCGTGCTGACCCACCCGTACGTCCGGGCCTGGGCGGTGCGCTGCCTGGGCGGGTCGGGCTCCGGCGGGTCGGGCTCCGGCGGGGCGGACGGTACGGGCCCCGGGGCGGACCTCGGCGGGGTGGCCGAACTGGCGGCCGCCGCCGCGCTGCGGGCCCGCCGCACCTTCGAACTGCCGCTGCCGGTCCGCGCCGGGGCCGTCCACCTGCCCACCCTGGGGCGGGTGCTGGTCGGCGGCGCGGGCGAGGCCCGGCTCACCGGCGACCCGGAGGGCTTCGAGGTCGGCGGCGTCCGGATCGGCTGGGACACCCCCGGGGACGGGCGCTGGCAGCCGGTGCGGCGGGTGGCCCTCGACGACGGTTGGACGCTCGCGCTGGAGGACACCGACCCGCAGCGCGACAGCCACCAGTGGCCGGTCGCCGACCGCCTGGACGAGGCCGAACTGCACGCCTGGACAAGCGCGTTGCAGGGCGCCTGGGAGCTGATCGGCCGCGACCTGCCCGGGTACGCCCCCGGCATCCGGGCCGGGCTGTCCACCCTCACCCCGCTGCGGCCCGGACCCGCCGGGCGGGACGTCTCGGCCGCCGCCCGGCAGGCGTTCGGCGCCGTCGGCATCGCCCGCCCGGCCGCCGCGCCGACCCTCGCACTGCTGGTCGCCCACGAGTTCCAGCACGTCAAACTGGGCGCGGTGCTCGACCTGTACGACCTGTACGACCGGACCGACCAGCGGCTGTTCCACGCCCCCTGGCGGCCCGACCCGCGCCCGCTGGAGGGCCTGTTCCAGGGCACCTACGCGCACCTCGCGGTGACCGAGTACTGGGCCGTCCGCACCCGGGGGCTCGCCGACGGGCCGGAGCGCGAGAACGCCCGCTTCCAGCTGGCGAGTTGGCGCTCGCACACGGTCGGGGCGATCGAGGAACTGGCCCGGTCCGGAGCGCTCACCCCGCTCGGCGAGCGGTTCACCGCGGGCATGCGCACGGCCGTCGAACCCTGGCTGGCGGTGCCGGTCGGCCCGGCCGCCGAGACGGCGGCCCGGGAGGCGGCCGCCGAGAACCTGGCCCGCTGGCGGGCCCGGGTGGCCGCGGGCGGCTGAACCGGCGCCCGCCGGGGTCGGGGTGTCGGGGCCGGGTGTCGGGGCCGGGGGTCGGATGGCCGGAAACCGTTGCCCCGATGGGCCGTTGTCCCGGGTGCGGCCCGCCGTTCGGTGGCACAGTGGCGGGCATGACCGGCCGCATCGAAGTGGTGCCACCCGACGGAACGGCGGTGCCGGTCGGCCGGGTTACCGGTCAGGCGCCGCCCGGGGCGCCGCAGCCGCTCGGCGGCACCCTCGACCTGCTGTCCCGCCGGCTGCGGGTCCGCCGGCTGCTGCTGCCCCGTCGGCTGCTGCCCCTCCGGCTGCGGGTCCACGGCGAGGACCACCGGGAGACCCCGCGCACCCGGGCCGGCACTGCCTCCCGCACCGGGCCGGTCCCGCGCACCGGACGGTGGCGGCGGGGGACCTCCGGGAGGGGCGGCGGTCGCAGGAGCTGCGGCCGGGGGTCGACGCGGTTCCCGGTTCCGACCGTTCGGTCACCCGTCGGGTGCGCGAATCGACCGTCCGCTTGCGGGAAGACGACCGGGGGATGACCGTCCGCCGAACGGCTGAAGCCGGGTGCGGGGTTCGCCGCGCGGGGCCGCTATCGTGGGCGCGTCGTTCGGGGGCCGCAGCGCGGGAGGACCTGGTGTATTCCGTGGCGGAACTCGTCGACGACCTCCGCGCGCTCGGCGTCCGGGAGGGCGAGACGCTGCTGGTGCAGGCGTCCGTCCGGTCGATCGGGCCGGTGTGCGGCCGCTCCGCCGGGGTGGCCGCCGCGCTGCGGGAGGCGCTCGGGCCCCGGGGCACCCTGGTGGCGTACACGGCGACGCCGGAGAACTCCGAGACCTCCGCGCTGTACCGGCAGGCGGTGGCGCCGCTCGACCCGGCGGGCGTCCGGGCGCACCGGGCGACGATGCCGCCGTTCGACCGCGACCGCACCCCGGCCTCGCCGACCATGGGGCGGCTCTCGGAGGAGGTCCGCACCACCCCGGGGGCCCGGCGCAGCGCCCACCCGCAGACCTCGTTCGCCGCCCTCGGGCCGCTGGCCGGCCGGCTGACCGAGCGCCACGACCTCGACTGCCACCTGGGCGAGCGCTCGCCGGTGCAGCGCCTGCTGGAGGCGGACGCCCGGGTGCTGCTGGTGGACGTCCCGTGGTCGTGCTGCACGGTGTTCCACCTCGCCGAGTACGGGCGGCCCGACCCGCCGCTGCAGCGCTACGGCTGCGTGGTCACCGACGCCGCCGGGGCCCGGCAGTGGGTGCGGTTCACCGCGCCCAGCGTCACCACCGCGCACTTCGACGCGCTCGCCGGCGCGTTCCTGGACGCCTGCCCGGACGAGATCCGCTCCGGGCACTTCGGCAAGGCCCACAGCTACCTCTTCCCGATCCGCGCGGCAGTCGGATCGGCCGTCAAATGGCTTGCCGAACAGGGAAATTGATCATCGGGCGGGCGGAGGCCCTATTCCATTCCGACCACCGGTCTTCCTACACTTGGGTCCCTCTGGGGGGAACGGTGACAGGCGGGCTCGGGGGAGGCGCGTGTGAGCAGCGGTGCGGGCCAGGGGAAGGACGCGCCCCGGCCGTACTTCTTCCTCAGCTACGCTCACACGCCGCGGATCAACTCGCGGGGCGCGCCCGACCCCAACCTGTGGGTGGCGCAGCTGTACCAGGACCTCTGCGAGGCGATCCTGCAGATCACCGACGTGCCCTCCGGACACCCGGTCGGGTTCATGGACCGCTCGATGCACCAGGGCCAGAAGTGGGCCGAGCGGCTCTCCCGGGAGCTGGCCACCTGCCGGGTGTTCGTGCCGCTGTACTCGCCCCGCTACTTCAAGTCCGAGGCGTGCGGCAAGGAGTGGCACCTGTTCAGCCGCCGCTCGGTCTACCAGCGCCGCCCCACCGCGGAGCGGATGACCGGCATCGTGCCCGCCCTGTGGGTGGCGATGGACCACTACCAGCTGCCCCGGGTCGCCGGTGAACTCCAGTTCAACCACGACAGCTTCGGCCCCGACTACGCCGCCGAGGGCCTGTACGCGCTGATGAAGATCGACGAGTTCCGCTCCAAGTACCAGGCCGCGGTGCTGAAGCTCGCCCGGCGGATCGTCGAGGTCGCCGAGCAGACCGTCATCCCGATCGGCCAGGAACTGGACTTCGAGTCCCAGCCGTCCGCCTTCGACCAGCCCGACGGCGGCGACCGGGTGCGGATCTCGGTCTTCTCCTACCAGCAGCGCGAACTGCCGCCCAACCGCAACGCGGTCTGGTACGGCGAGCAGCGCACCGACTGGCAGCCCTACCGGCCGGACTCCTCCCGGCCGCTGGCCCAGGACGCCGCCGACATCGCCCGCGGCATGGGCTTCCAGCCCACCGTGGGCGAGTTCGAGGACGAGACGGACCACCTGCTGGGCGGCGAGCGGCCCGCCGGACCCTGCGTGCTGCTGGTCGACCGGTGGACGTTCCTGGACGGGCGGCGCTCCGAGGCGGTGCGCCGGCTCGACCGGCGCAACCTCGGCTCGGTCGCCGTCATCGAACCCTGGAACCGCGACGACCAGCAGAGCCGCGACCACGAGCGGATGCTCAACGAACTCGGCGACAGCGTGCTGGCCGTCAGCCGCGGCGCCCGGCAGCGGCCCAGCCTGCGCGAGGAGGGGGCCGGCGGCGCACCCGGCAGCATCGAGGAGTTCCGCGGCGAGATGGAACGCGCCGTGATGCGCGCCTGCACCGCCCACGAGCAGCACCACCGGAGCCGCCCCGAGGACGGCCCGGTCGAGCGCAGACCCAGCATCGGGCCCTGAGCCGGGCCCGGAACGGCAGGACACCGGGCGGTCGGGACTCCGGCCGGTGAGCACGGCGTGCGCACCACGACGGGCACCAAGGGCCCGGGGGAGGGAACGTCATGACCGAGAGGCCGACGAAGGGCCCGCAGCAGATCCAGGCCCGCCGCCGCGACGCCACCATCGAGAACCGGCACGGCCGGATCGTCACCTTCTACTCCTACAAGGGCGGCACCGGCCGCACCATGGCGCTGGCCAACACCGCCTGGATCCTGGCCGCCAACGGCTACCGGGTGCTGGTCGTCGACTGGGACCTGGAGGCCCCCGGCCTGGCCCAGTTCTTCCGGCCGTTCCTCAACCCCGAGGTGGTCGCCGCCACCACCGGCATCATGGACCTGTTCGGCGACTACCTCGAGGAGGCCCGCCGCCCGATCGACCGGGACCCGGAGTGGATCGAGGACTTCGCCCGGATCCACCCGCACGCCCTCTCGCTGGCCTGGCCGCACTTCCCCGGCGGCGGCCGGATCGACCTCGTCCCCGCCGGGCAGCGCAACCGCGACTACTCGGTGGCCCGGCTCGACTGGGACCTGCTGTACGAGCGCTACGAGGGCCGCCGCTTCATCCAGTCGCTGCGCGCCGACATGAAGCGCCGCTACGACTACGTGCTGATCGACAGCCGCACCGGCCTCACCGACACCGCCGACATCTGCACCGTCGAGATGCCCGACGACCTGGTGGTCTGCTTCACCCTCAGCGACCAGTCCATCGACGGCGCCTCCCGGATCGCCCGGGTGATCGAGGACCGCTACGGCGACCGGGACATCCGGATCCTGCCCGTCCCGATGCGGATCGACGAGGGCGAGAAGGAGAAGGCCGACGCGGGCCGGGCCCTGGCCCGGATCAAGTTCTCCGGCCTGCCCGCCGGCTTCGGCGACACCGACCTGGCCCGCTACTGGGCCGGCGTGGAGATCCCCTACCGGCCGTTCTACGCGTACGAGGAGATCCTCGCCCCGTTCGGCGACCAGCCCGGACTGCCCGGCTCGATGCTCGCCGCCAACGAGCGGCTCACCCGGGAGATCACCCAGGGCCGGGTCAGCGGGCTGCCGCCGATGTCCGAGGACCTGCGGCTGCGCTTCCTCGACGGCTTCGCCCGCCGCCGCCCCACCGCCCCCGCCGACCTGTACCTCAGCTACGTCCCCGAGGACCGGGCCTGGGCGGACTGGATCTCCGCGCTGCTCGCCGACGCCGGCTACCGGGTCGTCCCGCGCGACGCCGGCGCCGGGGCCAACCCGCGCGAGGCCACCGGGCGCGGCATCGACTCCGCGTACCGCACCGTCGCCCTGCTCTCCGCCGCCTACCTGCAGTCCCCGCAGGCCCAGGCGCTGTGGGACCGCACCGTGATCGCCGACCCGGCCGGGGCCCGCCGCCAGCTGATCCCGGTCCGGGTCTCCGACGTCCGGCTCAACGCGCCGTACAACAACCGCAACCCCGTCGACCTGATCGGCCGCGACGAGCCCTCCGCGGCCGGCGCGCTGCTGCGGGCCCTCGGGCGCACCGAGCCCGAACTGCCCGAGCGCAGCCCCGGCGCGCCGCGCTTCCCCGGCACCAAGCCCACCTACTGGGAGGTGCCGCAGCGCAACCACTCCTTCACCGGCCGGGTCAAGGTCCTCGACGACCTGCGGGCCCAACTGGCCGGCGGCACCACGGCGGTGCTGCCGCCGCCGCAGACCCTGTACGGCCTCGGCGGCGTCGGCAAGACCCAGGTCGCGCTCGAGTACGCGCACCGCTACATGTCGCACTACGACCTGGTGTGGTGGGTCGACGCCGAGCAGAGCGAGAACGTCGTGATCGACCTCGCCGACCTCGCCGGACGCCTCGGACTGCGGGTCGGCGACAACGTCAACGAGGCCGCCCAGGCCGCCCGCGACGCGCTGCGGCAGGGCCTGCCGACCCCCAACTGGCTGCTGATCTTCGACAACGCGGACGAGCCGGGCGAGATCCGCCGGTTCTTCCCCGACGGCCCCGGCCACATCCTGGTCACCTCCCGCAACCAGGGCTGGTCCGGGCAGGCCGGCGTGCTCAACGTCGACGTCTTCGACCGCACCGAGTCCGTCGACCACCTCACCCGCCGGGTCCGCAACCTGGCCCGCGCCGACGCCGACCGGGTCGCCGAGGCAGTCGGCGACCTGCCGCTCGCCGTCGAGGTCGCCGCCGCCTGGCTGGAGACCACCCGCACCCCCGTCGAGACCTACGTCAGCCAGCTGAAGGCCGAGGCCACCAAGGTCCTGGCGGCCGGCGAGACCCCGGTCGACTACCCGACCCCGGTCGGACTCACCTGGAACGTCTCCATCACCCGGCTGCGCGAGCAGTCGCCCGCCGCCGTGCGGCTGCTGGAACTGTGCGCGTTCTTCGCCCCCGAGCCGATCTCGCTGCGGCAGTTCTTCTTCTCCGAGCAGATGCGGCTCTCCCTCGTCCCCTACGACCCGGAACTCACCGACACCTTCCTGCTCGGCAAGGTGCTGCGCGCCGTCAGCCGCTACGCGCTGGCCAAGACCGACGCCGCCTCCGACTCCTTCCAGGTCCACCGGCTGGTGCAGGCCGTCGTCCGCAGCGGCATGAGCGAGGCCGAACGGGCCACCGCCATGCACCAGGTGCACCGCATCCTGGTCAACGCCCGGCCGCCCCGCGGCGACACCGACGACCCCGCCAACTGGCCCACCCTGGAGAAGATCTGGCCGCACCTCGGCCCCTCCCGGGCCCAGGACTGCGACGAGCGCGAGGTGCGCGAACTGCTCATCGACCGCGTCCGCTACCTGTGGAAGCGCGGCGACCTCGAACAGGCCCTGCGCCTGGGAGGGCAGCTCGACGCGGCCTGGGAGGTGCGCGCCGAGAACGAGCCCGACCCGGCCGAACAGCGCCTGTGGCGCCGCCAGATCTACAGCCTCCGCTTCCAGGTCGCCAACGTGCTGCGCTCCCAGGGCTCCTACAACGACTCGCTCGCCCTCAACCAGCGGATCCTGGGCGGACAGCGCGAACTCCTCGGCGAGCACCACCCGTACACCCTGATGACCGCGAACTCGATGGCCGCCGACCTGCGCTACCTCAACCGCTTCCAGGAGGCGCTGTCCCTCGACGAGGACACCTACAACCAGTTCGTCGAACTCTTCGGCGAGGACGACCCGCGCACCCTCTCGGTCGCCAACAACCTCGCCATCGACCACCGCCTGGTCGGCAACAGCACCGCCGCCCGCGACCTCGACCAGGACACCGTCGAGCGCCGCTCCGCCGTCCTCGGCCCGCACCACCCCTACACCCTCGGCTCCAAGTCCGCGCTGGCCCGCGACCTGCGCGAGATGGGCGACTACAAGGGGTCCGTGGAACTCCTGCGGGAGGTCACCGAGGCGTTCGGCGGCATCGCCGCCTCCGACCTCCCCGAGGACCTCCGCAACGCCAAGTCGCTCGCCGTCTCGCTGCGCCGGGCCGGCCAGTACACCGAGGCCCGCGAACTCACCGAACGCACCTACGAGCGCTACATCGCCCAGTACGGGCCCGACTTCGTCGACTCGCTGGCCTGCCGGCTCAACCTCGCCGCCGACTTCAGCGCCGCCGGCGACAAGGAGACCGCCCGCGACATCGCCGCCGACGCCTACGAGGGCCACCGCCGGCTGCTCGGCGACGACCACCCCTTCACCTTCGCCTGCGAGAACAACCTCGGCATCTACCTGCGCGGCTCCGGCGACCTGGCGGGCGCCGTCCAGCACGGCCGGGCCGCGGTGGCCGGACTCGCCCGCGTCCTCGGCCCCGGCCACCCGTTCGTCCTCAACGCCACCACCAACCTGGCCAACGCGCTCGCCGAGGCGGACGAACTGGAGGAGGCCGAGGAACTGGCCCGCACCGCCTACGACGGCCTCGCCGCCCGCTACGGCGCCAACCACCCCGACGCGCTGGTCTGCCAGGCCAACCTGGCCGTCACCGTCCGCGCGGCGGGCCGCCGCAGCGAGGCGGAGAACCTGCGGATGCAGGCCGTCGCCGCGCTCGTCGAACTCTTCGGCGAGGACCACCCGTCCGTCGTCGCCGCCCGCGGCTGGCTGCGCACCAACCGGGACCTGGAACCCCAACCGCTGTAGGGAGGGGGCGGACGCGCCGCCGGGCCGCTACGCGTGGGCGGCCCAGCGGATCGCGTCGGTCATCTCCTTGAGCGAGCCGAAGTGCGCGGCGCCCGGCTCGAGGTAGAGCTGGGCGCCCGGGATGTGGTCGGCCAGCCAGGCGGAGTGGCCGACGGGGGAGAACCGGTCGTCGGCGCCGTGCCAGAGCCGGACCGGGACGCGGATGCTGTCGACGGCGAAGCCCCAGTCGGCAATGAAGGCCAGCACGTCGTCGATCCAGCCGTCGGCGCCGTACCGGAACGCCTGGCGGTAGGTGGAGAGCAGCATCCGGCGGATGCCGATGTCCGCCACCACGGTGCGGTCCGGCGGGGTCAGCTCGGGGACCAGGTTGCGGATCAGCTGGGCCGGGTCCCGGCGGATCACCCGGGACCGGATCTGGAACTGGCCGGCGATCCGGGGCTGGCCCAGCTCGGCCTGCCGGTAGGCGCGCTCGTTGGAGGCGGTCATCCCGGCGAACCAGTCCAGGCCGTCCGCGTGCCGGGGGGCCAGCGAGACCTGGGTGGCGGCCCGGCGGACCCGGTCGGGCAGCAGCGCGGCGCAGGCGAGCGCGTGCGGGCCTCCGCCGGAGCGGCCGACCACGGCGAACCGGTCCAGGCCCAGGCTGTCGGCGATCACCGTGACGTCGGCGGCCGCGGCGGCGACGTCCCGGCCCGGCAGCCGGGTCGACTCGCCGTAGCCGGGGCGGTCGAAGGAGATCAGCCGCACGCCCATCCGGGACAGCACGGCGCTGCGCGGGGCGGGGCCGACCCGGCTGCCGGGGGTGCCGTGCAGCAGGAACACCGGTCTGCCCGACTGGTCCCCGGAGATCTCGACGGCGAGGACGCCGCCGTCCGGCGTCTCGATCCTCCGTGGCGCCACGCGGCCCTCCTGCTCAGCTGGGGATGTCGAGGCTGCGCACCTCGCGGCGCGCCTGCCAGGTGGTGTGCTCCCGGGAGATGGCGTCCTCGGCGTCCCGGGCGAGCCGGGCCCAGATCTCCTCGGCGTCCGCGGAACCCAGATCGGCGGACGCCAACTGGGCCTCCACCTTGGAGAGTTCGGCCGCGGCCAGGGTGTAGGCGGCGGCCTGCGGCCGGTACTGGCGCAGCTGGGCCCAGGCGGAGACGGACGCGGCGACGGCCGAGATCGCGCCGAGCGCGTCGAAGCCGAACTGGCCCAGGGCGCGCAGCACGGCCAGCAGCAGGCCGGCCGCGGGCAGCACGACGGCCAGCCGGCCGACCCGGCGGGTGGCGTTGCGGCACTGGACGGCCTTGGCCTGGTACCACTGGCGCTGGCTCTGCACCCGCTCGCGCAGGTAGACCTCGCGGCGCACCGGCAGCGGCTGCTCGCGCAACTGCTCCATGGTGTCGGTGATCTGCGGGTGGCGGGCCGGGGCGCGCCAGGTGCGCAACTCCTCGGTGACGCCGGGGGAGACCAGTTCGGTGTCGAACTCGCCAAGGATGCCCGAGAGTTGGACGTCGTAGAGGCGCTCGGCGTCGGGCAGCTTGCGCGGCGGCGGCTGGTAGGAGTCGGCCCGCACCGCGTACTTCCACACCAGGGTCTTCACCGACTCGGCGACCGCCCGGCCGTCGTACCAGAGCCGCTGCGGGTTCTGCCGGGCGACGGTGACGGCGATGAACAGCGCGCCCAGGTAGGCGATGGCGGCGGCCCAGGCCCACAGCGGGCCGTCCGCGGAGCCGGCGAAGGCCGCGCCGATCAGCAGCAGCAGCTCCCAGCGGGAGAGCGCCACCGCCCTGGCCTGGCCCTGGAGGGACGCGCCGTCGGCGGCCCAGAAGACGCGCGGGAGCAGGTCCTGCTCCCGCACGAAGCCGATCGAACGCCCCGCCCCAGCCGCCATCCCCGCCCCCGCAGCGCAGTCTCACCGGTCCCGGGAGTCCTTCCCCTTGCCGGGTGAACTCACACGGAAGGCACCGGAGTTGGCCGAATGGGGCGGGTCGGGGTGCTCGGAGGGCCGGGGCCTGTCGCCCGGGGTGCTACCAGGCGTAGAAGATCCGGTCCGCGTTGTCGGCGATCACCTTGTTGTTCCACTCGGTGCCGCCGTCCACGTTGCCGGAGCGGAACAGCGGCGGGGTGATGCCCCGGTCGGCCAGCTTGGCGATCGCCGAGGCCACCACCGACTGCATCAGGGCGCTGGTGGTGATGGTGGACACCGAGCCGAACGGGGCGCCCGCGCCGGGGTGGTCGAGCTCGCCGTCGCCGACCCCGATCTTGCTGTCCAGCACGACGTCGCAGTTGTCCTTCAGGTAGGTGCCGGAGGAGTGGTTGGAGGTGACCGCGCCGGGATAGGCCAGCGAGGTCACGCCGATCACCTTCATGCCGCGGTCGCGGGCGTGCCGGGCCAGCTCGACCGGCATCACCTGGCGGCCGGAGAGCGAGATCACGAACAGCAGGTCGCCGCTGCGGGCCGGGGTGAGGTCCAGCGTGGTGGTGGCCAGCCCGGAGACCCGCTCCAGGGCGCTGCCCAGGTGCGCGGGCATCACGTTCACGCCGGTCATCCCGGGCACGTTGAGCAGGTTCATCACGACCAGGCCGCCGGCCCGGTAGACCACGTCCTGGGCGGCCAGCGAGGAGTGCCCGGCGCCGTAGGTGAAGATCCGCCGACCGTGTTCGACGGCCTCGGCCAGCAGTTCCGCGGCGGCCTCGATGTTCTCCCCCTCCTCGGTGCGGATCCGCTCCAGGTGGGCCGTGGCGGCATCCAGGTACCGGCCGACCAGATCGCTCATCGCTGCTCCGTCCGAGCTAGGGGGCGGTCCGGTGGTCCAGACCGCGCTGTGGAGAAAGCTACGGCGTGCACGGTGCCCGCGCCGCACCCGGCTGTCAACCACCACGAAAGGCTTCGGGCATAGTGGGCGCGAGCGCCCGGTTGTCACCGCGGTACGTCAGAATTGGCGGTGAGGACACCGAAGAATGGAGCCAGGGGCGATGTCAGGGCTGATCGACACCACTGAGATGTACCTCCGCACCATCCTGGAGCTGGAGGAGGAGGGCATCACCCCGATGCGCGCCCGGATCGCCGAGCGGCTGGAGCAGTCCGGCCCGACGGTGAGCCAGACGGTGGGCCGGATGGAGCGGGACGGCCTGCTCCAGGTCGCCGAGGACCGGCACCTCGAACTCACCGGCGAGGGGCGCAAGTTGGCCGTCCGGGTGATGCGCAAGCACCGGATCGCCGAGTGCCTCCTGGTGGACGTGATCGGCCTGGAGTGGGAGCAGGTCCACGAGGAGGCGTGTCGCTGGGAGCACGTGATGAGCGAGACGGTCGAGCGCAAGGTGCTCGCCATGCTCGGCCACCCCACCCAGTCCCCGTACGGCAACCCGATCCCGGGCCTGGACGAGCTTGGCGACACCAAGGCCGAGGGCGAGGGCTACGACGCCGGGCTGGTGACGCTGGAGGCGGTCGCCGCCAAGGGCGGGGCGGACGTGGTGGTCCGCCGGATCGGCGAGCCGATCCAGACCGACGGCGAGCTCATGCGCACCCTGCGCCGGGCGGGCGTCCGCCCGGGTGCGACGGTGCAGGTCGCCCCGGCGGCCGGCGGCGTGCTGGTCGGCAGCGGCGAGAGCGCGGCCGAGCTCGGCAAGGAGATCGCCGCGCACGTGTTCGTCGCCCAGCCGTAGCACGGGCCGGGGTCGGACCGGAGCCGGGGCCGGCAGGAGTCGGGGCCGGAGCCGGCCGGGCCGGGCCCGTGGAAGCAGGGTGTACGGAGTCGGCGTACGGCGCAGGGCCCGGTGTCCCCACACCGGGCCCTGCGCCGTTCCCCGTTCCCCCTGCTCCCCTCCGGTTCCCCCCCCCGGGGCGGGGGGGGGGGGGGCCCCCCCCCCGCCCCCCCCCGCCCCCCCCCCCCCCCCCCCCCCCCCGCCCCCCCCCGGGGGGGCCCCCC